>JBDGQV010000016.1:10534-28368 GCA_042218725.1 Halothece sp.
ATGATCAGGAATAACCTAAATCCTTAAAAGAGATTGCCAATGGTATAAATGGAGGAAAAAAAGACAATATCATAGAATGACGAATGACAAATAACCAACGACTAGCTATAGAGCGCACAAATTAATCGATTTTATATCAATTGATATTCTAATCACTTTTGTAATGATTCCCAAACTAAACAACAACTACTTGATTTCAACAATTAAATATTTATTCAGTCAAAAAATAGTTTCTAACCTATCTCCCATAAAAATTGATTAAGTAAGATTTGTTATTGTGATATAAGAACAATTGAATGTTTACTAATAAAGATGCCAAGCAAGATTTAGAGTATATTCAAGCTCGTATTGCCGGTGTTGCCCGAGGAATTCAAACTAATCCTGACAATGCGATTGACTATGCCCAAGCCCTAGAAGTACATGTGATTATGCTTAATCAAGTCATTCATAATTTATATTTAGCACATCGGCAAAATGAACAGGGAGAATCGAATCATTATCCCTATAATTAACGATCTTCACACTGAGTCATGAGAGTGGCACCTTTAGCATTAGCTCCTAGAAAACAATTTCCTAGTCGTGGCGACGAAAATTGGCTTTAAAAATAGATGATTGAATATCAGTTTGATAGTTTTGCAATCAATCGAAAATCCAATATTTCGATCCCAATAACAGTGAATATTATTGACGCCTTCTAAAATTCGTTAAGAATAAATTAAGGTTAATAAGAGGAATTCTTTCAGTTATTTTTGATGATACTATTAAGCACTATTAATTGAATGAGTTGTCAATCAGAATCAACTTTCATTAAACTAGAACTAGTAAATCACTTAAAAGCAAATAACTAGGCAATTCAATAGTTATTAATACTGGTCTGCATTAATGACGCTTGGGAACAAAGAAATTCGTTCATTGTCCGTTGATTGCTTTGCAAAGAACCACTCTTGGCTTTGGTAAATCTTGTCATGGTTTCTGACAGGAACTCCACAAAACCAAATCAAAATCATTTCAATGAAAGAACAATGTTACAGTATACAACTCCTACTCCCACCCAAGAATTACAGCATCTTCAAGCCCGTATCGCTGCTGTGACCCGTGGACTCCAAAATAACCCTGATAATACCCGCGACTATGCTCAAGCCTTAGAAGTCCAAGTTATGTTGCTCAAGGAAGTCATTCATCGCTTAAATTCCTCAAATCAAGGATTGCAAGAACAGAGGGAATTGCATCCTTATGCTGATCAAGAGTCGCTTCCACAAAATTGACATACTCCCAGCATATTTGATTAGCAATCGTTGGTGAGTGTGCTTTGCCTTGTTTTCTATCAAATGGAAAATCAAAGATTAAGATCAAGGTAACGCTCACTGTAATTCAATCGACGAATGACAACGACTGCTCTCAATCATCCGACAATTCATCAACTGAACAACGGCTTAACCATTATTGCGGAACAACTGCCAGTGGAAGCCGTTAACCTTAACATCTGGTTTCAAGTGGGATCTGCTGTTGAACCGGATGCCATTAATGGCATGGCCCATTTTTTAGAACATATGATGTTCAAGGGAACGCCCAATCTAAAGCCCGGCGAATTTGATCGGCTGGTGGAACAACGGGGAGGGGTAATGAATGCCGCCACGAGCCAAGATTATACGCATTATTACATCACTACTGCCCCTCAAAATTTTTCGGAACTGGCGCCTCTACTGTTAGAACTGGTTAGCAATCCCAGTCTCCCCGAAGATGAGTTTATGCGGGAGAAGAAGGTCGTCCTGGAAGAAATCCGCCGCAGCGAAGATAATACCATGCGTCGGACTTATGCCCGTGCTATGGAAACTTGTTTTCAATCCTTGCCCTATCGTCGTCCTGTTTTAGGTCCCGCCAGTGTGATTTCTGAAGTAACGCCGGAACAAATGCGGGAGTTTCATCGTCAATGGTACCATCCCGAAACAATGACGGTAAGTGTGGTGGGCAATTTACCCGTCCAGACGCTGATCGAAACCGTGACAGAAGCTTGGGAAGAAATTGCGCCACAGTGTTATTCCCCTCAGCCGACTACCGTTTCATTCCCGACACCGGAACCGCCCTTTTCGGAAATTGTGCGGCGAGAATACGAAGATCCCCAGTTG
The DNA here is from genome assembly GCA_042218725.1 of Halothece sp. Lineage (GTDB taxonomy): Bacteria > Cyanobacteriota > Cyanobacteriia > Cyanobacteriales > Rubidibacteraceae > Halothece. Next base: position 12,661 of record JBDGQV010000016.1, read on the forward strand.
CAACAAGCGCAGTTAGTCATGCTATGGCGCGTTCCCGGTTTAAATGATCTGCAGGAAACTTATCCGTTGGATGTGTTAGCAGCGATTTTAGGGCAAGGAAAAGTATCCCGGTTGTTTCGCCAATTGCGGGAAGAGGAAAAGTTAGTGTCTGCTGTCGGGGCGTTTAATTCCAGTCAAAAATTGCAGGGAAATTTCTCAGTTTCCGCTCGTTTGCCTGTGGAAAATATCGAGAAAGTGGAAACGGCAATTCAGCAACAAATTAAACAATTGCAGGAAGAACCGATTCGTGTTTCAGAATTGAATCGCATTCAAACGCAAGTGGCGAACCGCTATATTTTTGCCAATGAAAAGCCCAGCGATCGCGCCAACCTTTACGGTTATTTTGCCTCGCAATTAGGGGATCTAAATGTGGCAATCAATTATCCGCAAATTATTCGCAATTTAACCCCAGACATCATTCAACAAGCTGCGCAACGCTATCTGTCTCCGGAGGCGTATGGAATGGTTATTTTATCCCCGCAGCAGCCATCGAATTAACACGACAACGCGATCGCCTTTCTCCGATTTTCCCTCGCGCAATCGCGCCTTTCAACGGCTTCAAAGTCATACCATTTCTAACAAATCATGCTGCAGCAATTGATCAGTGGCTTACAGAGGACAAATGACATCAAATGGATCAATGTTTGCTACAGATTGCTCGGGGAAAGTAGGAGACAAGGGGACAAGGGGAAGAGAGTCCTTATTTGTAGCATGAATTCATCGATTTCATATGACAAATCTTTCAGAAGAACTATTAGAATGCTTAGTTGCCAACCATCCCTGCCACAACCGTGACGATTAAAGCAATCACGATAAAAATCAAGGTGATCATAATAACCCAATACTGCAAGGTATAGAGTTTTCTTAACTCGCCTAATGCCCCCATTAAGTTTTCAATATCTTGCCCTTTCGTATCAACAATTAACTGGAATGATTTGGCTGCTTGAATTGTCCAAAAGCCGATAATTAATTCTGCAATGCCTTGCACTAAGGCTGGAAATCCTCCATTGGCAATGGCAATGATTCCTGAAATCGCTGAAAAAATACCAATGGCAATCAGGAAATAGCCGACAAATTTCATGGTCGAGGCCAGTCCCTGGATCAATTCATTTTGGGACTGATTAAACTCGTATTCTTGAGGCTTGTATTCTTGAGGATTTTCTGATTCCATGACTGTCACCTATAACTAAGTAACCGTTTTAATTAGTTTTAATTATAGGTGCAGCAGCCATCAATTGCGAATAAAAATTAATCCTTCTTCAACCAACTAAACATGGCCCGCAAATCTTTGCCCACTTCTTCAATGGAATGTTCTGCTTCGCGACGGCGAGTGGATCTCAACATCGACCCCCCGGATTGATTTTCCAACACATATTCTCGGGCAAATTCCCCGGATTGAATTTCGGATAGAATCTTTCTCATCTCAGCACGGGTTTGGTCACTGACTACGCGAGGGCCGCGGGTATAATCCCCATATTCTGCAGTGTTGGAAATACTGTTGCGCATATTGGCCAGGCCGCCTTCCACAACCAAGTCAACAATTAACTTGACTTCATGAAGACATTCAAAATACGCTAACTCTGGTTGGTAACCGGCCTCAACTAAAGTTTCAAAACCGGTTTTAATTAACTGGCTGATGCCACCGCAAAGAACAGCTTGTTCCCCAAATAAATCCGTTTCGGTTTCTTCTCGGAAAGTAGTTTCTAAGATACCGGCGCGCGTGCCGCCAATTCCTTTAGCATAAGCCATGGCGCGATCGCGTCCTTGTCCGGTTTCATCTTGAAAGATGGCAAATAAACAGGGAACCCCTTGCCCTTGTTCATAGGTTCGTCTCACGAGATGGCCAGGGCCTTTCGGGGCTACCATAAACACATCCACTTCTGCCGGAGGAATCACCTGCCCAAAATGGATATTAAACCCATGGGCAAAGGCTAACGCTTTTCCGGAGTTTAAGTAGGGTTCAATTTCTTGTTTATAAACGGTTTTTTGCACTTCATCGGGAAGCAACACCATAATCACATCCGCCAGTTGCGCCGCTTCCGCCACCGGTTTTACCGTCAAGCCGGCCGCTTCCGCTTTCGCAATGGACTTACTTCCCTCATACAAGCCCACGATGACATTGACCCCACTCTCTTTTAAGTTTAAAGCATGGGCATGACCCTGAGAACCAAAGCCAATAATGGCAACGGTTTTGTTCATCAATAGGTCTAAATTCGCATCTTGGTCATAGTACATCTGCGCCATAAAACCAATCTCTCCTTACCTTGCTCTATCCTTGGTTGTAAGTCTTCCATCGTATCCTAAAAGCGCGATCGCAGACAAGAAGACGACCAGACCCATTTAGCCATCTCCAATCACCCATATCCAGCCATGTTTTTTAGCGTTATTATTCCCACCTATAACCGTCAACCGATTTTAGAAAAGTGTCTTGCCGCCCTGGAAAACCAAGTGATTGCTGACCAACAACTCATTCACGGTTATGAAATTGTTCTGATTGATGACGGTTCCACCGATGAGACCATTCCTTGGCTAAAACAAAGCCATTTTCCGCATCTGCGCTGGTTTCAACAAGCCCATCAAGGGCCGGCCGCTGCCAGAAATTTCGGCATCAAAAACGCCCAAGGGGACTTCATTATTTTTATTGATAGCGATTTAGTAGTTACCGAAACCTTTATTCAAGCCCATGCCAACTGTTTAAGCCAGAGGCAGGAAGAAACGCCCCCTCGGGTGTTTACATACGGGCGAGTGATTAATACCTCGAATTTTGAAAATCCCACGGCAGAACCTTATAAACTCACTGACTTCTCCGCTGCCTATTTTGCCACCGGCAATGTCGCGATTCACCGTCACTGGTTAGAACAAGCCGGATTATTTGATCCCCAATTTCAACTCTATGGTTGGGAAGATTTAGAGTTAGGGGTGCGCTTAAAAAAACTGGGACTCAAACTGATTAAATGTCCCGAAGCAGTGGGTTATCATTGGCATCCCCCGTTTCAGTTAGACCAACTTCCCAGTTTAATTGAAAAAGAAATCCAACGGGGAAAAATGGGCGTTTTATTTTATCAAAAACATCCCACTTGGGAAGTTAAAATGATGATTCAAATGACAATGTTACATCGAATTTTGTGGGCAACACTGTCATTGGGGGGACGTTTAAATGAAAAAACGATGCGGCCCCTTTTGCAATGGTTGATTAATTGGGGGAAACCGCAACTGGCCCTGGAAATCGCCCGTATTTTTCTCAATTGGTATAACGTGGAAGCCGTGTATCAACAAAAAGATTTATTGGACAGTGATTAACCGCGAGTGGTCAGATCTGATTTCTGAGCTAAGTTGGGATTTAAAACTAATGAGAGTAACTTAAATCGCTTTTGTGATCAATACATAGATGGCACAGATTAATCAATCAGTAAAACTAAATAAAATTTTCTTAGAGATTAATTATTTGTTATTGAGAATGCTTGACTTTTAAAAAAAAATCAATAACATTAGGGGTGAAAACTCGAACGAGGTTTGTGAGGCCTACATCAAGATGATTCTAAAAACCATTCAACAAATCGGATTAGGGATTTTGTGCTTTGCAGTCATGGCATTTTCTAGCGTATCAATGTTCGCCTCCAGCGCGATCGCGCTTCCTCAATCTGGGCAACCCCTAGCGGCTATGGAAGAAATGGCTGAGGATGCGACTGAACAAGTCCAAGAAACTGCAGAAGACGCGAAACAAGCTGTCGAAGAAGGGGTAGACGAGGCCGGTCAAAAAGCCGAAGACGCTCAAAAAGCTATCCAAGACAAAGCCCAAGAAGGCATGGATAAAGCCCAAGAAGGCATGTCGGAAACCGAAGAAAATGACGAAGGTATCGTTGATAAGGTTAAAAAATTATTCACTGGTGAATAATCGCTTCTAGTTCCTTCTGAAACGAACCAGATACTAGCTTCCCCCCTAAAAGCAGGGGGGATGGTTTTTTAGACTTGGTTAATTAAGCGCGATCCATTAAACCGTCGTGGCTTGTTTGTCGATTTCCTGTTGCATTTGCTGGAATTTATCAAACACGCGATCGCCCCAATAAGCGACATCATATTTGGTAACGGTCTCGTACATTTTCTGCATCCGTTGTTCTTGTTCCGCTTGGGGCATATCCAGGGCTTTATCAATCGCATCATCCATGCGATCCATGGAATAGGGATTGGTTAAAATCGCTTGGGGCAACTCGACAGCTGCGCCAACAAACTCAGACAGAATGAGCGCCCCGCCTTTTCCTTCACGGGCAATTACATACTCTTTTGCTACTAAGTTCAGCCCATCTCGCAAGGGCGTCGTCCAACAGATATCCGCGGCGCGATAGTAGCACATTAAATCCTCAAAGGAAATCGGCTGCGTAAACAGCATGATGGGAATCCAATCTAAAGTGGCAAAGCGTCCGTTAATTTGTCCCACTAACTGTTCAATTAAATTTTGCGCTTCTTCATAGACCCGCATTCCGCTAGCGGGGGCAACACAAGTGACCATCATATTCACTTTGCCTTGCAATTCGGGACGACGTTCCAGCAAGCGGCCAAAAGCTTCCAACATTTCCCGAACGCCTTTGACATAGTCCACACGTCCTGCAGACATAATTAATTTCCGTCCTTGCAACCGTTCTAAAATCTCTTCATACCGTTTTTCGGTTTCCGGTTGATGCAAGGTGTTGGAAATATTTTCCGGGTTGGTTCCCACGGGGAAGGCGTCCACATTGACAATGCGATTGCGCCAACGCAATTGGGTTGTCATTTCCGGTTCCGCCAACGCGGTTCCCACCGGGGTAATATGTTCCGGAACTGATTCTTTACTCATCACTTCCACATCCCGCAGGCTGCGGGCAACATTAACAAAGTTTTCTGAATAGCGAGGAATATGAAAACCAACAAGATTGCAACAAAGGAGACTATCAATAATTTCTTCTCGCCAAGGCAGAATATTAAAGATATCTACTGAAGGAAAGGGAGTATGGTGGAAAAATGCAATTTTTGCATTGGGTTTAATTTCCCGAATGTATTGCGGCGCTAACCAAAGATTATAATCATGCACCCAAATTAAGGCATCATCGGCAGCCTCTTCACAAGCTGCTTCGGCAAATAAACGATTCACGTTTTTAAAGTTTTGCCAATTGGAGGTTTCGTAAGTGAAATGATAAGGAAAAGAATGCAGAATGGGCCAAAAAGCTTCTTTAGACGTAATGTGGTAGAACTCTTCAATTTGTTTTTCAGTTAAGGCAATTCGACGGACATTATAATTGCCTGTGTCTTCAATTTCATCAACAGAAATACGTTCTTTAAATTCAGCTTGATCCGCTGATTTAACAGCTTTTGAAGCAACCCAAGTTCCCTGATTAACATTGGAAAAGAAGCCTTTTAAAGTGGGAACAATTCCATTGGGACTTTGTTTGGCTTTGTAATGAATGACCCCATTTTCATCCATAACTTCATCATAAGGTTGACGATGATACAGAATCACTAAAGAAGATTTCATAAGTTAACCTCCAATTTCACAAGTTAATTTGATATCGTTTTTGTTTTTTGCTAATGTAAAACTAATAGCAGAGTCAGGAATGACTTTTCGTTTTTGTTTAGTTGGAATCCTTTGTTTTTCCCTTCTAAGTGAGCGAGTATTAAAAGAACGATAGCATAAAGATTTTTTTTAATCACCGACCCAACGATAGAATTTTTAAGAGATTTGAAGTCACAATTTCAAAAAAAACTGTTTATACTAATCCAGAGTTATCCTTGACAAACCAAGCCGGGAACAAAAACCGGTTCGTTTTTTAAAGCCTTGTTTTTCAAGCCGCCCACGTCTACCTTAGAATTAACTGAGTTTTGATCTCAACCTAACATTAAACTGAACAAAAATACTCCAAACTGGGAATGAGAAAAGGCTTATCTGTTTAGTTAAGGCAACCATCGGTATTAATGCAACCGCGACTGTTGGATTTGGGAACAATCTGCGGTTCCTGTAGGGAGTGTTGTTAGATTGGCCTCAGGAGAACTCATGGCAATGATTTAACCAAGTTGGCAACTGGGTTGATGATGCCCTGCCTATACAGTGCCGGCCAAATTCCTTAAACTGAAAATGTCATTGTTGTTGGAAGTATTATCAAAGTGGTTGCAGAAACAAAACAAACGATTCAACTACAGGAAAAAGCGACCCAAGAACTCTTAGATTGGGCAATTGACATTGATTACTCGGATCTGAGCTATGTGAATAAAGCCGCTACCTTTGCCCGTCGCCTCGGTGCCCATTATCGAGAAGATGGCCTGACCGAAATTGGGTTTTGGACACCGGAATTAACCGGGGAAGTAATGCGCCCTCGGGCCATTTATTTGGAAGTATTTACCCCAGAAGCTGAAATTGATCTACGCGCTGCGAACCAAACCGTCAAATTTAGGCGCGATCGCGTTCCCATGCGTCAACAAGGGGAATTCTTCTGGGGCGTTTATGCGGGGATACGTCCCGGCAACCGCCATCAATTGGGAAGCCTCTACTGGTTGCGCTACGTGGATGCCCGCGAAGAACTGGAAGTAGTACGGGATGTGGTGGCCTATTCCCTTCCCTTTGGTGTTTTTGGTCCGGCAGAAGTGTATGATCTAAACCAGTTGCAACAACAACGAGCGGATTTAGCCTATTTTCAGCAGACTTCACAACCCGATTCGGAAGGCAACCCGCCTCGCGTTCCTGCCCCGAATAATATCTTACAGTTGCATGTGGGAACTGCTTCCGAAGAAGGCACGTTTGAAGGACTAACCCGGGTTTATCAAACGATTTCCAACAAATTAGCCCAAGGAGAATCTCTCACTGCTAGCGAAGAAAACTATATCGGCTATGATGCGGTGCAACTCCTCCCCATTGAACCCACCATTGAGTACCGCGACGACTATAGCCCCATCAGCGAATTTTTCGACTTTGAGGATAACGAAAGCGAACACCCTGACTCTAGTCATCTTCCCCTGAGGGATGAAGTGGATATTCAACTGAAAAAACCCAGTACCCAAGATTGGGGCTATGATGTTCCCATTTTAGGGTCCAGCGCTACCAATCCGGCGATTTTAGGCAGCTTGCGCCCGGATGAACTGATTGATTTTGTAGCCGCCCTGCACAACTTTCACACGGGTCCTATTCAACTGATTTATGATTTAGTCTATGGCCATGCCGATAATCAAGCGGAACTTCTCATTAATCGGCAGTTTCTAAAAGGACCCAATATGTATGGGCAGGATTTGAACCATCAACTTCCTGCGGTACGGGCAATTTTCCTGGAAATGCAACGGCGGAAACTCAATACCGGTGCTGATGGCATTCGAGTTGATGGCGGCCAAGATTTTCGCTTTTTTAATCCCCTTAGCGGGAAAGTGGAACAGGATGATGCCTATCTTTTAGAAATGAGCGATGTGGTCCAAGAAATTGGCGATAACCAACGCTTGATGTTTACCATTTTTGAAGATGGTCGTCCTTGGCCGGCACCGGGTTGGGAAGAATTATCCACCTATCGCGATTTAATTGAACTCAAACCGGAATCTTATCAGTGGGGTCCTTTGATTTTTGCTCATAATACGCCCACTTTAGCCGGATTTTGGGAACGGAAATGGTCCCGCGTTTCAGAAGTGATGTATCAAGGGGAGCGTTGGATTACTGGCTGTGCCAATCATGATACGGTTCGCCGCGGCAATCAGATTGACCCCGAGGAAAACATCAATTGGAATTTAGGCAATACTCTCCCGGAAGTCCTTGGCAAGGCGTATGATAATCCAGCTACCAGTATTTGGGTGTATGGGTTTAGTCCGGGAATTCCCATGGATTTTATTAATGCCCTGATGCACACGCCCTGGATGTTTTTCCGGAATACCGATGAACGGTATGGGGTAAAAGTAGTTTCGGAAGAAGTAGGCTTTTTAGATTGGCAAATTACGGAACAAATTTATAATCAGCCTCAGTCTTTCCGTCGCCTCAAGTCTTTGGGATTTGAAACCCTGGAACAACTGCGGGAATTTGGCAAAGCCTTGCAAACGACCATGATTGAGCGCGATTATGATCTCAATGCTGTGGTTGAGGCTTGTCATTCCTGTTTAGGAGAAAACACCGATCGCTGTGAATTTCCATTGCTGAAAGGGCTGAATCGTCCCGGCATGATTGCCTTTTTGGAAAATATGGATATTCCGAAATTGAAGCAGTTTGCATTAATGTTTATGGAAGACTGTTATGAAATTTGTAATGTGTCTCAGTGCGGGGAGGGGTTACATCCGGAACAAACCGCCTTTAATCTCAGTTTGCGCCGCTTTCGGAAACAACATCCCTGGTTAAGTCAAAATCTTGTTCCGGGAACCGATCGCTTTAATAAAGTGAGCGAAGATACCCATACCGTTTTCTACGGGGTGCGCAGCAATCCCGACAATCACGGGGAACAAATTGCCATGGTTAGTCACATGGGCGGAGAACCGATTACCGTAACCTTAGGGGATTGGTTACAATTAGATTTGTCTCAGTGGGAATGCGCGATCGCGTCGCCAGGACTGCAGATTGATGACTTGAATCGATTTGAACTCAAAGATTCCCAAGGTGTACTCTTAAAATCAACGTCTAGTTAGTTATTTGTTGTTCCTTTCTGCTGATAACCAGTCACGCATTGCCAATTACGAATCACTGCAATGACAGCAAATTCTTCTTCCCAACAAACCCATCTCAACCAAGCCCGTGCCAGTTTAAGTCAAGCGCTATCTTGGTACGGCAATGTCCGTCGTTATGGCAAATCGGTTCCCAATAGCGAACTGCAAGCCGCCGTCAAAGAAGACTTGCAAACCATCAAAGCCGCTTACGATAAACTTGATGAAACGGTAATTCGCATTGCCGCCTTCGGCTTGGTGAGCCGGGGAAAATCTGCGGTAATTAACGCCTTGGTGGGGAAAAAAGTCATGACCACCGGTCCCGTCAATGGCGTGACCCGCTGGCCTCAAACCATCCGTTGGACACCCACAAGCGGCAAGGTTCAAATTGAATTAATCGATACCCCCGGCTTAGATGAAGTGGAAGGGGAAGAACGGGCGCAAATGTCGCAAACGATTGCCCAGCAAGCCGATTTAATTTTGTTTGTGGTGGCTGGGGATATCACCCGCACAGAATATCAATCCCTGTGCGAACTGCGACAGGCGAAGAAACCCCTTTTATTGGTCTTTAACAAAGTAGATCTCTATCCGGAAAAAGACCGGCAAGCGATTTACCAGCAATTGCGACAATTGGGAACTGGGAAAGAAGAAGAACAGTTAGAACAATTATTATCCCCCCGAGAAATTGTGATGGTATCGGCAGAACCAGCCCCCATGCAGGTGCGAGTGGAACAACCCAATGGGGAAATTAGCTACCAAGAGGAAACGCCGCCGCCCCAAGTAGAAGCCTTAAAAGAGGGAATTTTGGATATTTTAAATCGGGAAGGCCGCTCCTTGCTGGCATTGAATGCACTGTTGCAAGCCCAACAGGCTGAGACTCACATTGCCCAAGCAACGGTCAGATTGCGTCAAGAGGAAGCAGAAACCTTAATTTGGAATTACGCGAAATATAAGGCGATCGCGGTGGCTGTGAATCCCATTGCCATTTTTGACCTGGTTGGGGGAACTTTTGCTGATTTGGCGTTAATTCGAGGCTTAGCGAAGCTTTATGGGTTGCCCATGACCAGTTACGAAGCAGGCAAACTCTGGCGCCGGATTTTAATTAGTTCGGGAAGCTTACTGTTGGGCGAAATTGGAACCAGCGCCTTGTTCGGCTTAGGCAAAAGCACGGCCCTCATTGGGGCGGGTTGGGGGAGTCCCAGCGCAATCATGTCTTACACCGGCTTAGCTGCCACTCAGGGCGCGATCGCGGGATATGGCGCTTATACGGTGGGCCAAGTTGCCCAAGAATACCTCAAACAGGGTTGCAGTTGGGGTCCTTTAGGCCCGAGTACGGTTATCGAAGATATTCTCTCGCAAGTAGATGGGGATACAATTATTTATCGTTTAAAACAAGAGTTGAGTCGCAGTTAAGGGCAACTGCCCAGAAACACCTACTTCACTGAGGGGCTTCATTGCCCAAATAACGCTCAATAATTTCCAAAATCCGATTCGCGGCTTGCCCGTCACCAAAGGGATTAATCGCCATGGCCATCCCTTGATAAACCTCCTGATTTTTTAACAACTCACTGGCGCCTTGGAAGATATTCTGAGGATTGGTTCCCACCAGTTTTGCGGTTCCGGCAGTAACAGCTTCGGTGCGTTCCGTATTGTGGCGCAATACTAACACGGGCTTGCCCAGACTGGGGGCTTCTTCTTGCAACCCGCCTGAGTCAGTGAGTAACAAATAACAACGTTGCATGGCCCCCACTAATTGGGAATAATCAAGCGGTTCGGTTAAAAAAACGCGAGGATGTTCTCCTAAAGCGGTTTTAATCGGGTTGCGAACTGTGGGGTTGCGATGTAACGGGAGTAAGACTGCCGTGTCGGGAAACTGATCTAAAATCAGTTGTAGGCCTTTGATGATATCAGAAAGGGGTTCTCCCCAATTTTCTCGCCGGTGAACAGTTACCAGCAACACCCGATAAGACGTCCAGTCTAAACCGGGAATATCACAAGGGGGATGACGTTCAGCCATGGTTAACAGGGCATCAATGACGGTGTTGCCCGTGAGATGAATTTCTCCAATTACCCCTGAGTTTTCTAAATTTTGAACCGCAGCGGGAGTGGGTGCAAAATTGAGTTGGGCTAGTTGGGCAATGAGGCGGCGATTGGCTTCTTCGGGATAGGGATTATATAAATGATAAGAACGCAATCCGGCTTCTACGTGACCGGTGGGAATTTGTTGATAAAAGGCAGCCAGTGTGGCGGCAAAAGCGGTGGTGGTATCTCCTTGCACTAAAACTAAACGCGGTTGCAACTCTTGAAAGCGTTTTTCTAGCCCCTTTAAACTGCGACACGTAATATCGCTTAGAGTTTGCTCAGCTTGCATAATTTCTAAATTTTGGTCAGCTTCCAGGTGAAATAAGTTCATCACCTGAGCGACCATCTCCCGATGTTGCCCCGTAAGAATGACATGGGTTTTGAGACGAGAGGACCGTTGACACTGCTTGATCACAGGGGCCAGTTTAATGGCTTCGGGACGGGTTCCTAAAGTAATACAAACATTGTGGGGAGAAGCACTCATTGATCTCCCCCAATGACACTGGATTCAACACAAGACCAAGTCAATCCTTGGGCGCAGAAAGCATAATAAGGAGAGTTTAGCATAGATAAATATTTGCCGGCGATCCTTACTTACTTCCGGATTTTACCAAATCGGCGATCGCGCTGTTGAAACGCCAGTAATGCTTGATGAAACGCCTGGCGATCAAAATCAGGCCACAGGGTATCAGTGACATAAATTTCGGCATACGCCAATTGCCACAGCAAGAAATTGCTAATGCGCATTTCGCCGCTAGTACGAATCAATAAATCGGGATCCGGCAAGTGAGCGGTATAAAGATGTTGCGTAAATAACGCCTCATCCACTTGATCGGGACTTAACTTGCCATCCTGCACTTGTTGCGCGATCGCGCGACAGGCGGCAATAATCTCTTGCCTACCGCCATAATTGGTTGCCACCGTAAACTCAATTCCCTCATTGTTGGCAGTTTCTTCCATTGCCGACGCAATTTCTGCTTGCAATGATTCGGGAAGGGCCTCTAAATTTCCGACAAAGCGAATGCGCACTTCCTCTGCCATCATTTCCGACAATTCTTGGCGCAACACCCGCTCAAACAAGGTCAATAAAAAATCAACTTCTTCTGAGGGCCGCCCCCAATTTTCCGTGGAAAACGCATAAGCAGTTAATCCCGGAATTCCCCAATCCCGACAGCAACGGAGCAACCCTTTAAGGGTATCGACGCCTTTACGATGCCCCATAACCCGAGGAAACCCTCGTTGCTGGGCCCAGCGACCATTGCCGTCCATAATAACAGCAATTTGTTTCGGGAGACGATTTTCATCTAAATCAGGGGGAAGCTGTTGTAATCCAGTGGGCTTAGCAATCATTTTTTACGCTTTGAAGACTTCAATGAAAAGAAACGGGCACCTTGCTTAAAAAGAATTTTTCCTTGAGACCCAATCTCACGGGTTAAACGACCAAAATCTTGCGCAACTGTTTCCCGTTCTACTGCGGGTGAAAATCTTAATTCTAACAATTCTCTTAAGCGGCTTCTGGTTAACGGTCGTTGCAGGGTTCCTTGTTCCGCTAAAGAAATGGAACCGGTTTCTTCCGAGATCACAATACATAAACAATCGGAAACTCTCTCGGTAATGCCGATTGCCGCCCGATGTCGGGTTCCCAATTGTCGAGACAAACTTTTTTCCGTTAAAGGCAAGATCACTGAAGCGGCAACAATGCGCGATCCTCGCAGTAAAACGGCCCCATCATGCAATGCCGTTGTGGTTTGAAACAGGGTTTGAATCAACTCACTGGAAATTTCCGCATTTAAAGTCACGCCGGGACTTCTAAATTCTGCAGGATCAATGGGATCATGGGTTTCCAACAGGAGTAAGGCCCCAATTCGCTTTTGAGATAATTCTCGCACTGCATCTAAAATTTTATCCAAAACATTATCCGGTTGCAGCTTGCCATTGCTAGAAGACGGAAATAATTGGCGCAGTTCCCCCCGTCCCAGTTGTTCCAAAAACCGACGAAATTCTGATTGGAGAATGACAATTACCCCAACCGCAGAACCAATCAAGAGTTTTTCCAGCACAAATTGCAATAATGTCAGTTGAAGCAATTGGCTGAGATAAATGGTCGCCATGAGGACCACAATCAGAATCATAAACCCCTGAATGACCCAACGGGTCCGACTTTGCGGTTCTCCTAACAAACGGATCACCACATAAAGCAACAGGATAACTAGGGCAACATCTAAAACAGTAGGGAACCAACTGGGAAGCCAGGGGAGAAAATGGGATAAGCCTTGGGAGGGCATTATTGTGTCAAACGAACAAGGGTCTTCATTTTAAAACCGAGGGCTGATTTAATTTTAAAGGGTTGTGGAATGATTTGAACTCAGTCTTTCTGGCAATCGATCGTGATCAATGAGATCTTGGTAGGTTTCGCGCTGAACGATCACATCGGCAATTCCCTCATGTACCAACACCATGGCCGGTCGCAACAGGCGATTGTAATTCGATGCCATGCTATAGCCGTAACCGCCAGTGGTCATCACGACTAGGGTATCTTCCGGTTCGGCAGGCGGCAGTAATGCTTCTTTAATCAAAATATCGCCAGACTCACAATGTTTGCCCGCAACGGAAACGGTTTCAGTTCCCGCCTGAGACATTTTATTGGCCATCAGCGATCGATACACTGATTCATAGGTAATGGGGCGAGCATTATCAGACATGCCGCCATCGACAGCAATATAAGTTCTCGTTTCCGGGACTTCCTTGCGAGAACCCACGGTATAAGCAGTGACGCCTGTTGTTCCGACTAAAGAGCGACCCGGTTCACAAATCAATTTGGGTAAATCAATCTGCGCTTGTTGACATGCTTTTTCCACAGCCTGGGCAACGGTTGCCGTCCATTCACTAATACTGGGGGGATCATCAGCTTCGGTGTAGCGAATGCCTAAACCGCCCCCGACATTTAATTCTCGTGCCGGCAAACCTAACTCAGAGGCTCGTTTTAACCAATTGGCCAATACCCCGGCTAGGTCTTGGTGGGGTTCCCGTTCAAAAATTTGAGAACCAATGTGAGCATGGACTCCCACAAAATCTAGGGAGGGGGTATTGCTTAACCAATTTAAGACTTCCTCAACTTGGTTGGGATCAAACCCAAATTTACTATCCAGGTGTCCGGTGCGAATATACTCATGGGTGTGACATTCAATGCCGGGCGTAATCCGCAACATGACCCGCGGCGACTTTCCTGGGGCCAATTCTGCTAACGTCTTCAGTTCTAACCAATTATCCGCAACAACGGTACAATTACACTCTAGCGCTTGTTGGAGTTCGTCTCGGGATTTATTATTGCCATGAAAGTAAATTTTGTTGGGATCTACTCCAGCTTGCAAAGCGGTATAAAGTTCTCCACCTGAGGCCACATCAATGCCTAAGCCTTCCTTGGCAACCAGGGCACAAATTGCCAAACAATTGAGAGCTTTTGAAGCGTAAATAACTAATGACTCCCCGGAATAGTTGTTGGCTAAACCATCTCGATATTGAGCACAGCCGGTGCGAATGCTGTATTCATCCATAATGTAGAGCGGAGAACCAAACATTTGCACCAGTTCAGTCACATCACAGCCCCCAATTTCGAGGTGATCTTGAGCATTAACGGTTGCCGTTAGAGGCAGTAGCGATTGATTGGGAGAATCCTTAATTTCTCTAAGAAAGTCGCTTCCTGCTGGCTGTTGCGTTGTTTCTGTTAAGACCATAATGCGCGTTTTTTTCTCTAAATTTTAAAACAGTCACCCTCCCATTATCTCCATTGATTGCAGAAAGAGCAAAAAGAGTCACCCATTAACAAAGTAACCTGCCTTGCTAGCAAATCACCCTGCTAATTGGTGACCCTTTCCTTAACCTTCCGCCCTTAAGGATAAGATGAGATTAATGTTGTTCGTCGGTTTAACTCAACTGACGATAAGGGACTTTGTTGTCGTAGTCAATGTTTAATGCCGAGACTTTTGGCAAGGAATTTCCTTTTGCGCTGCTCAAGCTGCGAGCAACATTCAAGTACAAGCTGGGATCCCCGGCTTTGGGCTGTTTCTCTTGAGGGGTAAACCGACGCACTTCGTTTTGCCAAACAATTTGGGGGAAGCCCAATTGCCGACGGTAATAAGGACCATAACGAGGCGTTTTGAGGTTGAAAGGCGTTTCTCCCTCATCTTTTTGCGGCAATACCCGACGGCGCTGGTAGGGAACCGTATCTTCGCCGAAGTTGTTGAGATATTCTTCACTATTGAGTAAATCTTCAACAAATCCGTTAATTCCTTTGGTCGCAACCACAATGGACCAAGCAATTTTTTCTTGCTCGTTATAAATATCCCGTCCGAGGGCGCGTTGAACACAGAGTTCCACAAAGCGATAGTTGCTATTGGGTTCGTAGTTCATGCGACGGAAGGAATCCGACGTAAGCAACCCGCGAATAAAGTCTCTAACGCTAATTTGGCCGTAACGCAATTGAGATTCCAGTAAACTTTGCCGGTTACTAGCCAGCATTTGGTGTTCACTAAAAATCTGCCGATAGGCCGCCCAGATGACAGCTTCCACATCTTCTTCGGAAGTCATCATGCCGGGGGTGGGTTGAATTTGTTCTTCAGTAGGGACTTCATATCCTTCTACGCGCGTATTTTGGCTAGAAGGGACATAGTTCAACAAAGGTAATGACACCGTTGAACCTCCTTAACTAATTTTTTTCAAAAGTTTATCCTTGATCATACGTGACTGTGGGGCCAAAAACTCAGAAATCTTATAACTTCTTACCAATTTGTTACGATAACCGGTGCTGAAGGTGAAGGTGAATTTTCCTGATTCCTGGCGGCTTAGAGAAGATGTCTTCCGGTAATTTTGAAGTTTTTGTGATTTAAAGTTGAAGTGGGGAAAAATATTACCGACACCCTAAACTATCTCGGGTAGCAACGCCGGTAGTGGGGTTAACGC
>JBDGQV010000016.1:28468-40714 GCA_042218725.1 Halothece sp.
TATTACCGACACCCTAAACTATCTCGGGTAGCAACGCCGGTAGTGGGGTTAACGCCTTCTGCTCGTTTACATAATAATTTATTTTGATAACGATTAATAATCGCCTCACTAAAGTCAGCACCGGTAATTTTAGCTCCTTCAAGGCTACTGCGCGTCATGACTGTTCCAATTAAGACCGCATTGGTTAAATCAGCCCCGTCTAAAACCACGCGATCCATTAATGCCCCGCTTAAATTTGTATCAGATAAATCCGCATTGGTTAAATTGCCTTTTGTAAACATGGCATTTTCTAAATTAGATCCACTAAAATTAGTCCGACGCATTTGCGCCGCGGCAAAAACAGCGCCCTCTAAATCTTCATTGGAAAAGTCTCTTTCAGAAACAACGGTATGGGTATAGTTAACATTTTTATCTTGCGCGACGGCTGGTTTCGCATCTAATAAAATCCAAATTCCTGCTAATAAGAATGCAATGACTAAATACAAAATTCGTTTGATCATTCTTTTTACCATCATTCATCATTCCCGAGTGAAACGAATACAAAAAATAAGGGATTAATCCGATTGCTCAGAGATTTTATAAGTTCCCTGTTTTTAATAGACTATTATCTCTTAAAATCAATGAAGACTCAACGCATAACCATCATCAACCTATGAGTATTTCAATCCTTCCTGTTATTCTTGCTGGTGGAAAAGGAGAACGCTTTTGGCCAGTTAGCCGCCGTGAACGCCCCAAACAATTTTTATCCCTAGATGGCAGCGGCAATACGCTTCTGCAAGCAACAGCCAACCGAGTCTTGCATTTGACTTCGGGATGGGACAAAATCTGGGTCGTTACCTCCCAACTGTTAGCTTCAAGAGTCAAAGAACAACTTCCTCAGCTACCGGCAGAGAACTGTTTGGTGGAACCCGAAGGCAAAGATACAGCACCGGCAGTGGCATGGGCGACCATTGAAATTGCAAAGCGTTATGGAGAAGATGCGGTGATTGCCTTTTTTCCTGCCGATCATTGGATTGGGGATACCTTAACTTTTGTTAAAACGATCGCGGCCGCAGGAGAACTGGCAAAAAGCCAATCAGCCATTGTTACCCTTGGCATTAACCCCGCCTATCCCGCTACCGGCTACGGTTACATTGAACAAGGAGACACCGCAGGCACTTATCAAGATTTTACTGCCTATGGTGTCACTCGGTTTACCGAAAAGCCCGATTATGAGACAGCCCAGTCTTTTCTGGATAGCAAACGCTTCAGCTGGAATAGCGGGATGTTTATTTTTCGCGCTGGGGTCGTTCTCCAAGAATTGGAACAATATGCACCGGAAATTCTAAACCCCCTACAGGAAAAAGGCAAAGCGGCTTATCCGGATCTTCCCAAAAACAGTATTGACTATGCTTTGATGGAAAACACCCAACTGACTTATGTCATTCCTTGCGATTTCGGTTGGGATGATTTAGGCGATTGGAAAGCACTGGAACGCTTGTTAAAAGAGGAACAAGGCAATGTTGAAATGGGAACCCATATGGGCTTAGATACCCAAGGAACTATTATCTATAATTCTGATTCGGAGGAGGTGGTGGTTACTCTCGGCGTCGAAGATTTGGTGATTGTGCGCGATCGCGAGGTTACTTTTGTTGCCAAAAAAGATCGCACCCAAGATATCAAAGAACTTCTTAAGCAATTGCAAACAGACAATCGCTTCGACAAACTGTTATAAGAGGGGAGTAACATTGTTTAAAATTGCACGAGAGATAAACTGTGGTCTTCCTTACCCAAAATACGAGTCGTCAACGAGAAATTCTCGAAGTGGTTTTCCGCAACGGTTGGGACTATATGCGCCGTCTGTTGACCGTTGGGAAGGCAGAATCCCCAGAACTGCCAACGCCGACTGTTCTGCGGAATATCTTAGTGGATTTGGGGCCGGTTTATGTCAAATTTGGACAACTGCTGAGTACTCGCCCCGATATTATCCCTCCTGATTATATCGAAGCCCTCACTGCTCTCCAAGCCAATGTGCCTGCGGTTTCTTGGACCAACATTGAAACCGTGTTGCGGGAACAACTCAATGCCCCAGTAGAAGAAGTGTTCTCAGAATTTAATCAGGAACCGGTGGCTGCGGGATCTATTGCGCAAACCCATCGGGCAACTTTAGCCAATGGGCAAGAAGTCGCCGTCAAAGTACAACGTCCTGGCATTGATTCCGTTGTGGAACAGGATATTTCCCTCATTAAAGGGATAGCCGAATTAGTTTCTCGGACAGACTTTGGAGAAGACTACGATGTAGTTGCCTTAGCAGAAGAGTTTACTAACGCCCTCCGTGCGGAATTAGACTTTACCAAAGAAGCAAGTTATACCGATCAACTCCGTCGCAATCTCGAAGGGAGTAATTGGTTTGATCCCAAACAAGTTGTTGTTCCTGCCATCCATTGGGATGTTACCACGGAAAAATTATTAGTCATGGAATGGTTGGAAGGAACCCCGATTTTATCGGCAGAACTTCCAAAAGGGCAGGAGGATAAACGCCGTCAGGAAGTGACAACGCTTCTGTTTCGTGTCTTTTTCCAACAAATTTATCTCGACGGTTTCTTCCATGCTGATCCCCATCCGGGTAACGTGTTTTATCTCAAGGATGGACGCGTGGCATTAATTGATTGCGGCATGATTGGCCGCTTGGATCCTCGCACCCAGCAAATTCTAACGGAAATGTTACTGGCGATTGTTGATATCGATGCCCAACGTTGCAGTCAATTAACCTTAGAACTATCGGAAAGTTCCGAAGCCGTTAATTTAATGAATCTGGAAAATGATTACGACAAGATGCTGCGGAAGTATTACAATCTCAGCATTTCTCAAATCAATTTTAGTGAGGTATTCTATGAAATTTTAGAAGTTTCTCGTAAAAATAATGTCAAACTTCCTAGCAATATGGGGCTTTATGCCAAAAGTTTAGCTAATTTAGAAGGGGTAGCAAGAGGATTTAATCCAGCAGTTAATTTACTCGATGAAATTAAACCATTAATGACGGATTTATTTAGGAATCAAATTTTAGGAAATAATCCGATTCCTACCTTATTAAGAACAACATTGGATATGAAAAGTTTATCCTTACAAACGCCCCGTCAAATGGAATTATTGTTAGATCGGGTGACTTCCGAAACCATTCGTTGGAATTTAAATATTCCGCAATTAGATCCCTTGCGAAGAAGCTTAGATGACTCGGCCAATCGACTCTCCTTTAGTGTCATTGTCGCTTCTTTAATTATCGGGGCAGCGATTATTTCTTCCAATGCCCAAACCCCTCAATTGTCTTTTGTTAGCAATATTTTGTTTGCGGCGGCAAGTTTTATTGGGTTTTGGTTATTATTGAGTATTTGGCGATCCGGTCGTTTAAAGTGATCAGTAAAATAAATGGCGCTAGCTACCCTTTGCTCTGACAACTTCACTCCAGAAACCGATCGCATTGCCTTCTAATCTAAATCATCTCAATGTGATGACAGATTGTCAGGAGGAAACACAGACACGATAGAAACGAATCGTCAATGATCCGCAATTTGTTATACACATTTCAAAATTTGAGAGCAAAGTCAAACCTAGCGGGAAGATTCTATTCTATGTTTCCGCTTTTCCAGTCAAGTGATTCAGTGGAATCAATATTAAAAATCCTAACCCGACTCAGGAGTTAAGAAATTAACCGCTTTTCTCAATATAGTGTTAGAGCGGGACTGACGGGATTCGAACCCGCAACTTCTGCCGTGACAGGGCAGTGCTCTAACCGGTTGAACTACAGTCCCTAACAACGCAAATACTATAGTAACGATGATTTTAGAGTTTGTCAAATGTTTTGGAAATTTTTTTTTCTGAGAGCAGATAAAGGGATAATGAAGGGAGGCATAACAAGGAGATCAGTTCGATGAAACTACGTGTTGGCAATGGTTATGACATTCATCGTTTAGGGGAAGGTCGCCCTTTAATTATCGGCGGGGTCAACATTCCCCATAATTTAGGATTAGTCGGGCATAGTGACGCTGATGTGCTCACTCACGCGATTATGGATGCGATGTTGGGCGCGTTGAGTTTGGGAGATATTGGCCATTATTTCCCCCCCTCGGATCCCAAATGGGCGAATGCTGATAGCATCGAGTTGCTTCAGGAAGTCAAAGGTTTAATAACAACCCAAGGGTGGTCAGTTAGCAATATTGACGCCGTGGTAGTTGCAGAAAAACCAAAACTGGGACCGCATTTGAAAGCAATGCGCGATCGCGTTTCTCAGACTTTAGAGATTCAGTTGGATCAAGTCAGCATTAAAGCGACAACCAATGAAAAAATGGATGCTGTCGGACGGGAAGAAGCAATCTGCAGTTATGCTGTCGCGCTGTTGCAACGCAATGATTAACCCTACCCCCCAGTGCTAAAATAAGTGCAGTGACCCTCTCCGCGCATTTTATGGCTACTCTTCATTCCACAACAATCCGCCGTTTACTGAAACTCCCGCAACAAAATACGGTTTGGGAAGGAGATCGTAGAGATTTAGCAGAAATCAATTTGGCGGAAGAAGGGCAAGGTGAGCATCACGATTGTGTTATTTGGGTGGATGGGTCGGAAGGAATGGTTCGCGGGATGGACATGGTGTCGGCCCAAGCGGGGATGGAAGTTGCAGTGCGGACATTATTGCGGGCCATGGAAACGCCGCAAGGGTATGGAAAACCTTGTCGTCCTCAACGTATTGTCGTGCGCGATCGCGAACTCCAATTTTTCTTGCGAGGAGTCCTGCAAGAATTAAACATTGCCATTGATTATGTCCCAGAACTTCCTTTTATTGATGCTCTCTTTCAAAGTTTAGCCGAAACCAGGGAAGAACGTCCCTTGCCGTTGCCGCCGCCCTATCAACAAGCCCTATTAAATCTAGCTCAAGAAATTTGGGAAACCCCACCCTGGGATATTCTAGACGACAGTGAAATCATCACCGTTCAATTTCAGGATTGGGAGATTGAACCCATCTACCTTTCCGTAATGGGGATGTTAGGGGCAGAATATGGGATTTTATTATATCGCTCCTTTGATTCTCTCAAAACGTTCCGCTTGCAAATGGTTCAAGGGGAGTCAATGGCCGAATTGGAAAATGCATTTTTGCAACAAGACTGTTGGTTTCTCAACTACGAACTCCCCGAAGAAGTAGAAGAACCGGAAGAAGCGGACAATTTCAGTGCAACAGAGGTGGAACCGAAATTTGGCAGTGTCAACCCTTATGAAGGATTGCGTGCCTTTCTCGGGGAAGAAGAAGCGGCTGTGGTCTATATTGCCCTGAAAGCATTGCAAAAATTTATCCAGGCCAATCACTCCCAACTGGCGAGAAACTTTGATCAAAAATTAGAGAAATGCTATCAAATTCCACTGCCTGAAGCTACCAAGGCAACGACGCCAGCAACGGTGACGATTGCGACTAACCCCGAATTAGAAGAAGAATTAATCGGTTTGCTTGATGAGGATGAAGCAGAGGAATTAGCCGACTTAGAGGAAGCAGAATTTTCATCTCCGATTAAAGAAGACTTAGTTCCCAAAGACTCGTTTCTCACCTTAGGAATGTTGCCTTGGGATGTCATCGCGCAAATGCGAAATAATCAAAAACAGTTTTATCAGTCATTGGATATTGCCGAACAAGGGGAAGGCATGCCAGTGGTGCTGATCCAAACTTCTCGCCCAAAAGCCCAAGACATGATCGACCAAATTCAGGATTCCGGGGGACTCCATGGAATTGGCTTTAATGCCGGAGAAGATCCTGCTAGCGAGGCGGTCTATGATCTCGGCATTATGCAAACTGGCAATGGAGAACTGTATTTATTTGGCGAATTTGCAGAAAGCGATCCCACTCATATCAATGCCCGTCAGCAGTGGGAAAAACGCTGTCAACAAACCAAAGGGTATTGCGGATTAATTATTGCCAGAGGCTTAAAAGGCGCTTCTCGGGGACAGCCAAAACTTCAAGATATGATGGCATTATTTGAAGCGAAGGCTCTCTCCACTGAAGAATTAGGACTCGGGGTTTTACAATTAATGGAAGAATGAACTGCACCACGATTAGATTGATTCATTCCTGCCCTGCTGTTCAAGATAAGAACACCAATCGCTCCAACTGCCGGCATATAATTTTCCTTGGGGAAGTTGTGCTAAATGCAAGGATAATAAATTCACGCAAGCCGTTACCCCAGACCCGCAATATACAATTTTTTCTTGATTTTCACCAATGGCAGGGTCGCCATCTAACCAGCGTTTCCGCTGTTGCGCCGGAGAATGCAAATTGCCCTGTTCGTCTGTCACAGTTTTCCATGGGAAATTCACTGCCCCTGGAATATGACCGGCGACGGGGTCAATAGGTTCTCGTTCCCCCCGATAACGGTCAGCGTCCCTAGAATCGATAATGACAGCATTCTTGTCTTCTTGACGGGCTTTGACCTCTTCGATATCAACGACCCAGTCTTTTTGCAGTTGAGGCGTAAAGTTCCCGGTTTTAGCAGAGGGAATGGCAGTACTCACGGGATAACCTGCCATTGTCCAGCCATGCCACCCTCCATCTAAGACGGCAACTTGATCATGGCCGAAATAGCGCATTAACCACCATAAACGGGCAGCAAAGGCGAAACGGGAATCATCATAAGCTACCACGTTGGTTTGCGAAAAATGGATTCCCATATTTTCTAACTTTTGTGCCAAGGTTTCAGGATGGGGAAGCGGGTGTCGTCCACCATGTTTTTGGACGGGGGAAGATAAGTCTTGGTTCAAATCCAGATAAAACGCACCAGGGATATGGCTGGCTTCATATTGCTGGCGTCCCCAACTCGGGTTAGATAAGTCAAAGCGACAGTCAATAATGACGACATTGGGATCATCGAGATAATTGAATAACCAATCGTTGGAAATAACCGATTCCATAGCACTTGCCAAATTTGCTCTCTATTCTTTATAATTAATTGTAGTACCATCGGGAGGATGGGAATTAACGCTTGAGGAGCTAGTTGAAAGACTAGGATAGCACCGCGAATAGCACGTGCGCCCAAGAAGTCGCCTTGCGCGGCACTCCACTCATCTATTTGTCACACCAGAAGCGCGGCAGAAAACAAATGCCATGCGCTTCAAAGGTGTGTTTTAAATATTGGAATGGCGGCGATGGGCAGCGAGGTTTTGGAAAAACGCCGTATATTCGGTGTGTCCACCGGGAAAGATCACATTGAAGGTTAAAGGATCCTCGGTATCACGGGGATCAGTTGGTCCGTCAATTATTTTTTGTTCTCCCCCAGCGGTTGTTTCGAGGCGAACCGGTTTCCGGTTTTGGACTTCGCCCCCGCTGCTATCAATATAGACCACAAGGTTGTGAGGATCAATATCTTGAATAAGTTGGAGAAAAGCGCGATCGCTGCCTCCTCTTCTGGCTTCGAGAGATCCATTTCTTTCGATCACGCTACTATTAACGGTATCCCCAACCCCCACCATAATTGGCATTAAATTGGGATCAAAATTTTGGTGAACCAACGCGAGTAAATCAGCGTAATCATTAGGGGCATTGCGAACATTAAAGGATTTTCCCAAAGGATACTCGCCAGTGCGTTGTTGGTAATAGCGATTTAAAATATCTAAGACACCTGCTTCTTTAATCGCCCCTCGGATCATAAACTGAAAATCAGTAGTGCCAGAGTCGCTTGCTTCTACCGGTTTTAAAATTTCTTTCCCATTTTCATCGCGCCCTAAATTGGGTGCATAATGAATAAAAAAGGAGTCAGTTAATCCTTGTTCATGGGCGAGGCTAAGCAAGCTTTCCATTAACTGTTGCATCCTCTTTTGTAAGCTGGCATAAAGTTCAGGATAGTCTTTTAACTGTTCATATAAGGTATTTAAATTGGCTGTTGGAGAAGCCATGTTATCTAAAATTGAGGCTTCAATTAATGTGTCGATTGTTGTTGGCAGGGAAGGAATTGAAGATTGATTCAGAAATTGTTCAAGTTCCTGCCGAATGTGTTGCGGAACTTTCGCTAAAAATGTTAATTCTTGTTGGGTTACCCCAGGATGAGAAACCTTGCCAAAACGGTCTTGCCATTGCACACCGCCTGCCCCTAATCCCGGCAAATATAAGCCATTATTTTGAACAAATTTAGCATCATCAAAAGCGCGATCGATAATCGGATTGACCCCGCGTTTTCCAATATGTTCACCATTGGTTAAAACATAAAAATGACCGTCTAAAGCTTTGGCGGCTTTGACATAATTGGGATCAATTGTTCGATCTAAAGGGTCTTTAACTAATCCCATACAAACGCCATCTAAGTCTTGAATAATCAGAATATTTTCCTGTTTAATTAAAATTTCAGTAAGTTTTTCTTGATTAAGAGAAGGCGATTTTTCCTGGAGTAGGGGGTGAACAGTTTGACTCATTTTTAAGGAATAAAAACTCACTAAGACTTGTAGTTTTGCTTTCTTAAATAACTTTGCAGATCTTCCATAAGTTTGCGATTTGCTGCCATTAAATCAGCGACCAACCCAAACATCCATAATTGAAAGCCAATTAAAATTAAAATTGCCGTTAAAATTAAACTAGGAATGCGGGTTCGTTCGGCTCCCATAAAAAAGAAAATCAGCCAACGTACCCCTAACAGAAATCCCATACTAAACGGGATTGAACCGGTAATGAGAAAGAAACGTAGGGGATTATACAACATGAAAATGCGAAGAATGGTCGTCATTGACCGCCAGACGTAACCGGGGGTACTTTTCACTAAACGAGAGGGTCGTAAATCTTCATTGATTCTGACAGGAACCGAAGTAATGGCGATTCCCTTTTGTCCGGCTTGAATAATGGTTTCTAACGTGTAAGTGTAGTTATCAAACACATTAATTTGTAATGCTGCTTCTCGACTAAAGGCGCGAAACCCGCTTGGGGCATCTGGAATGTTTGTATTACTCGCTAAACGGACCACATAACTCCCTAATTGTTGTAAGGTTTTCTTGAGGGGAGAAAAGTGAGGGATTTTGCTAATGGGACGCGCCCCCACGACAATATCTGCCTGTTTTAGTAAAATAGGCTCAATGAGATAGGGAATATCGGCTGCACAATATTGGTTATCAGCATCAGTATTGACAATCATATCAGCATCAGCCGCCAAGCTGGCCCTTAAACCGCTCATAAATGCCTTGGCTAGCCCTTGATTTTTGGGATGACGAATAATATGATCAACCCCACTGGCTTTGGCGACTTCAACTGTGCGATCGCGACTCCCATCATCGATAATTAGCCATTCCACTTGATCCACACCAGGGACTTCACGGGGGAGATCGGCTAAGGTGGCCCCTAAAGTCGCTTCCTCGTTGTAACAGGGGATTTGTATAATGAGTTTAGTCAAGAAAATCTCCTCACGTTGATGTGACAGTTACACACTGATCAAAGCGCGATCGCGCTATCTTCGTCAAGACGAATTATTCCTCAAGGAAGTAGAAACCCATCGCAAACTTCCCCATAGTAGTTGACCAAGTTGTAAGCAAAGCAAAAAGGAAATATTGATGTCTGAGTTATTGCAAGCTGTCATCGAAAGCAAAGAACATAAAGATTTGCAGGACTTTATTGATCTCCTGCGTCGTGAGGGATCACATCGCTATTTGTTACGGAATGATATTCTCAATGCCTTTTCTGACTTTTGTCAAGATCAGGAAAAATCACCAGAGTATGCCAAAACCTCAGCCTTGGGACGCCTCATTTACTATACCCAAGAACTGATTTTAGAGTACGAAAGTCTTTATCTCATTATTCGGCCGCAAATTGCCAAACAAGAAAGCTATCGCGTCTTAGACGACTTAAGCGTCGAACACCTGACTAAGCAAGAATTGTTAGATGTGCGCGATCGCTACGTTAACCACTATCACCCGGAAGAAGGGGATGTCTTTGAAATTGACTTTCAACCCTTTTACGACTACTCGCCGATCATTAAAGACTCCAAAAACATTGGGCGCGGGGTTGACTTCCTCAACCGCTACATGTCCAGTAAACTCTTCCAAGATCCCAATCAGTGGTTATCAGCCGTTTATAATTTCCTCAGTCTGCATAGTTACCATGGCGTTCCGCTTCTAATCAACGGACGAATTCAAGATCAACATCAACTTTCTGCCCAAGTTAAACGCGCACTGGCATTTGTCAGCGATCTCCCCAGTGATAAGCCCTATGAAGAGTTTCGCTTTGATTTGCAAAACATGGGATTTGAACCCGGTTGGGGCAATACCGCCGGGCGGATTCAAGAAAGTCTAGAAATTCTCGACGAACTGATCGACTCCCCAGACAATCAAGGGCTAGAAGCCTTCCTATCCCGCATTCCCATGATTTTCAAAATTGTCTTGGTCTCGGTTCATGGTTGGTTTGGCCAAGAAGGCGTTTTAGGACGACCGGATACAGGGGGTCAAGTGGTTTATGTCTTAGACCAAGCCCGCAGTTTGGAAAAACAACTGGAAGAAGATATCGAGTTGGCCGGATTAACCGGGTTGGGAGTCAAACCGAAAGTGATCATTCTCTCTCGTCTGATTCCTAATAATGACGGCACTCGCTGTAATGAACGGTTAGAAAAAGTCCACGGAACAGAAAATGCCTGGATATTACGAGTTCCCTTCCGGGAGTACAATCCCAATGTGACACAAAATTGGATTTCTCGGTTTGAAATTTGGCCCTATTTGGAAACCTACGCCATTGATGCCGAACGAGAAATTTGTGCGGAATTGGAAGGGAAACCAGATCTCATCATTGGCAACTATTCTGATGGCAATTTAGTTGCGTTTCTGTTGGCCCGTCGTCTCAATGTCACCCAATTTAATGTCGCCCACGCCCTAGAAAAGTCGAAATATCTGTTTAGCAACCTCTACTGGCAAGATTTAGAGGAGACGTATCACTTTTCCATTCAATTTACAGCTGATTTAATTGCCATGAACGCGGCGCAATGTATTATCAGCAGTACTTATCAAGAAATTGTGGGACGACCGGACAGTGTCGGGCAGTATGAGTCTTACCAGAACTTTACCATGCCCGATTTGTATCATGTGGTGAATGGCATTGAACTGTTTTCTCCCAAGTTTAATGTTGTTCCCCCTGGGGTTAATGAAAACATCTATTTTCCTTACACCAATAAGGAAGACCGAATTCCAAATCGTGTTGAACAAGTGGAAGAACTATTGTTCTACAGAGAAGACGAGTCTCAAGTCTTTGGTAAACTGGAAGAACCCAATAAACGTCCCTTGTTCTCCATGGCGCGTTTAGACCGCATTAAAAACCTCACCGGGTTAGTGGAATGTTTTGGACGGTCGCCAGAACTGCAACAACACTGTAACCTCATTCTAGTGGCAGGGAAACTTCACGTCTCGGAAACCAACGATAGCGAGGAACGACAGGAAATTGAAAAAATGTATCGTCTCATTGACGAATACAACCTCCATGGGAAAATTCGTTGGTTAGGGGTGCGACTTCCTAAAACTGATTCTGGTGAGGTTTATCGGGTTATTGCTGACCATAAAGGCATTTTTGTGCAACCCGCTTTATTTGAAGCCTTTGGTCTCACGATTTTGGAAGCGATGATTTCAGGTTTACCCACCTTTGGAACCCAATTTGGCGGTCCTTTGGAAATTATTCAAGACCAAGTCAACGGCTTTTACATTAACCCCACGCATTTAGAAGAGACAGCACAAAAACTGCTTGATTTTGTTTCGAAATGCGAGAAAGAACCGGAACTCTGGGAAGAAGTCTCCCAAAAAGCCATGAAACGCGTTTACAGCAATTACACCTGGAAAATTCATACCAATAAACTGTTATCTTTAGCGCGCATTTATGGCTTCTGGAACTTTACCTCCAAAGAAAATCGAGAGGATATGTTGCGCTACATTGAATCTCTGTTTTATCTCATTTACAAACCAAGAGCAAAAGCCTTGTTAGAGAAACACGCTAATCTCTAGCTTTCGTTGGAAACCGGATTGATGATGGAGCAAGGTTGGGTGATAAAGGGTAACCCAACCTTATTTTTGACCAAGAAGCCTAAAAAAATAATAAAGTGCTGTCGGGTGGGGCGCACCCGAACAGGATAATCTAGCTTGGGGAGATTCGCCCACTGGGGTGGTTTAGTTCTGCGAGTAAGAGCTAAACGATTTTAAGGTAAGTCGAAGAAGCAACAATCCCCTTCCTTCTAGGAAGGTGGGTGCGATTCGTTTCCTGTGAAATCGCATGAGTTCCCATGAACT
>JBDGQV010000160.1:0-6105 GCA_042218725.1 Halothece sp.
GTCAAAAACCCCTGGCTTGTTTCATTTCAACAGCAATTTAATAAACTTCAACTTATCAGCGTAAGGGGGATAGCGCAACTTCAAGTCTAACCAAAATTGACGCTTGGTTACGCTTTTGTAATGGGTAAAGGTATCAAAACTTGCTTTGCCATGATATGCCCCCATGCCGCTTTCGCCAACGCCGCCAAAAGGTAATTTCGTGGAAACAAAATGGAGCATGGTATCGTTGAGAGTAACCCCACCTGCGGAGGTATTTTGCAGGACTTGATTTTGTTTGGCTTGATCTTGAGAAAAGAAGTAAAGGGCAAGGGGTTTCGGACGATCATTAATCTGCGCGATCGCGCTTTCTAGTTCATCATATTCTAAAATTGGCAGAATCGGACCGAAAATTTCCTCTTGCATGACCGCATCATCCCAGCTAACGCTGTCTAAAAGGGTAGGCGCAATGTAGCGATTTTCAGCATCGGTTTCGCCGCCAACAATGATTTTGCCATCCCCTAAAAACTGACTGAGGCGATTAAAATGTTGATCATTAATAATTCTGGCGTAATCAGGACTTTCGGCAGGATTTTCCCCATAAAATTCTCTGAGACAATCTTTCATGGCAGCAATCAGTTCTTCCTTGATGCCACGATTAACGAATAAATAATCAGGGGCAATACAACTTTGTCCAGCATTCAGAAATTTTCCCCAAATAATCCGTCTGGCACTATGTTCTACATGAATATCCGGTTCCGCAATACAAGGACTTTTCCCGCCTAATTCTAACGTTACCGGGGTTAAATTTTCGGCTGCTGCTTTCATGACAATTTTGCCAACAGCAGGGCTTCCCGTATAGAAAATATGGTCAAATTGTTGTTGCAATAATTGTTGCGCGATCGTTTTATCCCCTTCCACAACAGTTATATAGTTTGGGTCAAATATCTGACTGATTAAATCAGCGATTACCTTTGACGTTTTTGGGGTCATTTCTGAAGGTTTGACAATCGCACAATTGCCAGACGCGATCGCGCCCAGGAGGGGCATTATAACTAATTGAAACGGATAATTCCAGGCACCGATAATTAAAACATTTCCTAACGGTTCCGGAATCATAAACGATTTCGCAGGAAAAAAACTAATGGGGGACTTAACTGGCTTTGGTTTTGCCCAAGTATCTAAGTTTTTCCTAATAGAATCAAGTTCTTCCCGACAATAGGCAATTTCCGTTAAAGTCCCTTCAAATTTTGACTTTCCTAAGTCTTGAAATAAGGCATCAATCAGGTCATTTTCATAATCATTAATTGCCGTTTTCAGTTGTTTTAATTGTTCTTTCCGAAACGGAATGTCCTGAGTTTTTCCCGTTGCAAAAAACGCCTTTTGCCCTTGAACAATCTCTTCAACATTGGTACTGGCTAACATAAACAATCATCAACTATTCCTGCTTAACAGGTAATTTAACAGTAAACGTGCTTCCTTTCCCGACTTCTGAATCTAGGGTAATACTGCCATGATGACTTTCTAAAATACGCTGCGATAAATGCAGCCCTAACCCACTGCCAGAGTTTTGATGTTTTCCTTTCCGAAACCGCTCAAATAAGGTTTTTTGGTCTTCTGGAGAAACCCCCGGCCCAGTATCTTCCACCTCAATTACTAATTCTGGCGTTGTTGCTTCTGCCTGTGGTTTGAGGCGAACTTCCACACTCCCTTCATCCGTAAATTTAATGGCATTTCCCACTAAATTGGTAAAGACCCGTCTTAATTCTAGGCGATCCCCTTCTACTTCTGTGGGTTGCTCATCATCAATCTGATCCTGCTTTTTTAAACTTAATCCCTTTTCTTCTGCCAAGGGAGTGAGTTCTTGAATTACTTCATTAATAATTTCTTTCACATCAACCGTGGCAAAATTTAAAACCTTGCGTCCCGCTTCAAACCGATACACTTCCAGCAAGGTATTCACCATATCCAGCAAATTCCGATTGCTGCGAGTCATGGTAGCCACTGCTTCTTCCATTTGCGGAGACATTTCCCCCAATGCCCCCTGCTGAAACAAGTTCAACATCCGATCGGCAGCCACCAACGGCGTCCGTAAATCATGGGTCAACCGAGACACAAAATCGGCTCGTTGACGGGCAATCTCGTCTCGTTCATCCACACTATGTTTCAATCTTAATAGGGATCGGACGCGCGCCAATAACTCTTCCAATTCTACCGGCTTGCGGATAAAGTCATCTGCCCCGCTATCCAACCCTTTGGCGACACTTGGTTGATCATAGGCGGTAATTAGCAGGATGGGAATAAACGGCAAGTCTTCTTGTTGGCGAATCCGTTCGGTCACTTCAAACCCATCCATCCCCGGCATCATCACATCGAGTAAAATTAACTGCGGCGGCGTGGCATTAACCTTTTCAATTGCAGTTTCCCCTTCTTCGGCCACATCAATTTGATATCCTTCTTCTTCCAGGATACTTTGCACTAACAAAACATTATCCGGAGAATCATCAACCACCAGGATGGTGTCAGTTTGGGGTTTTCCAGTATCTAGGGAATGACTCATTAAAAAATATTAAATTATTTTACTCGTTCTGTAAAAAAATAAGAACTTTCAGCTTCAGATGCTATTATTCACTTTCTAGCACTGGTTTTACCTCATCCTCTCGAATGATTCCCCCGAAACAGTGACCAGTTAGCAGTTACCAGTTATCAAGGTTGAATTTTTCGGCAAACGAAATACTTGTCTTATCTCAGTACAAGCAAAGAAGAGAAGGAATTGTCTCATGAACGACTGGTTACTGACGCCTGGTCACTGCTGAGTGTTAATTGGTGCGTCTGTACTGCTGATAAGCCGCGAAAAACAAGCCGGCTAAGGTAACAAATATCAAGCCTAGTACAATGCCCAATAGTAAAGGTTCAATCATAACGGGTTACTCCCAACAAATTTCATCATCAGCATGCATCTTACCAAATTTCTACCAACGGTTTCCTTGTTTCATCGCTGACTGATGAAAGACATCAACCGTTAAATAACGGTAACATTTAGTTAGAAGTGTTTAATAAACTTAATTTTGCGTGGAGAGTACAAACAAGATCGTGGCAGATCAGGTAGCGAAACCAGTATCAGAACTGGCTAAGCGATTGATAATCATAGCAATCTGTATCGTTTTCCTGGTTAGCGCTGGCGTGCTTGGAGTCTACCTGTATAAAGTTTCTGATCCTTATGTACAGGAAGTTTTATCGGCACCCAGCGACCCTGAACGAGGAAAAGCGATTTTTCAAATTAATTGCGCAGGTTGCCATGGCGCAAAAGCCGATGGTAATGTTGGCCCAAGCCTGCATAATATTTCCGAACGTAAATCGGAGTTAAATTTAATTAATCAAGTGACTAGTGGGAATACGCCACCGATGCCCAAGTTTCAGCCGGAACCTCAAGATATGTCAGATTTGCTGGGCTATCTTAAAACGCTTTAATCGGCTTTATTGGAATTGTTGGGCATAAAACTGCGCATACCGAGAATTTTGGGCGACAAGCTGGGCATGGGTTCCCACTTCAATAATCTCTCCTTGTTCTAAGACAAAAATTCGATCAGCCCCGCGAACCGTGGCAAGGCGATGGGCAATAATAAAAACAGTACGCTGGGCTAATAGTCGATCTAAGGCTTCTTGAACCAGGGCTTCCGATTCGGAATCTAAGGCAGATGTTGCTTCATCGAGAATCAGAATTTTTGGATCCAGCAATACTGCCCGCGCGATCGCGATCCGTTGTCGTTGTCCCCCTGACAGATTAACCCCTCGTTCTCCAACATAGGTATAATAACCTTGGGATAACTGAGAAATAAACCGATGCGCGTTTGCAATTTTTGCTGCCTCTTGAATGGCATCTAAACTGGTTTCTGGTTGTCCAAAGGCAATATTTTCTGCAATGGTTCCTGAAAATAAAATCGTTTCCTGAGGAACAATCCCAATTTGCCGACGTAAACTATGGAGAGTCACCTGGCCAATATTAAAGCCGTCAATTAAAATTTCGCCTGATTGGGGATCATAGAATCGCGGCAGGAGATTCACTAAACTGCTTTTTCCAGCACCGGAGGTTCCCACTAAGGCCACCATTTCCCCCGGTTCTACGGTAAAATTGAGGTCGCGCAGTACCCAATCGCGACTTTGAGGGTAAGCAAAGAAGGCGTTGCGATATTGCACTTGCCCCTTGACGGAAGGAAGAACAGTGGCTGCGGCTTGTTCTTTCACTCCCGGTTGAATCAGCATCAATTCAAAAACCCGCGCTACTGAGGCCTCCCCTTGCTTAAACTCATTGTAGTTTGTGGTGGTGATAGAAATGGGGTCAATGAGCATTAAAACAGCAGCCCCATAACTGATAAACTCGCTAGTGGTTAAGTTGTCTTGGGCAATTTGCCATCCTCCCAATAGGAACAACAATAAAACCGCCAGTGCTTCTAAAAACCCCACAATGGGAAACTGAATCGCCTTGAGACGTTCCGCCTCATATCTGGCTTGGCGATTGTGTTTGGCTTCGCGACGAAACTTATTCAGCATGTATTCTTCGGCAGCAAAGGCTTTGACTAATCGAATGCCGCTAAAGACTTCCGTTAGCATGGAGGAGAGGTCGGAAATGCGGTTTTGGCTGCGTCGGGAAAGGGTTTGCACTTGTTCCCCAAACCAACTGATTAGAAACGCAATCAACGGCGCCACAACCAATAAAGCCAGGGTCAGTTGCCAGTTGAGATAAACGACATAACAAAAGATGGCAATCAGTTGTAAAACACTGGGGAGAAACTGGTGGAACACTTTGTTGACGACTTCCCCAACGCGATCGATGTCTTCGGTGAGGCGATAAGATAAGTCACCGGTGCGGGCCGTTTCAAAATAATCAATGCTGAGGCTTTGCAGATGCCCATAAACGTCTGTTCTGACTTCATAGGCGATCTCCAGGGCAACTTTTGCCATGAGTAAGTCTTGCCCATATTGCGCCAGTTTTTGCAACAGGAAAATGAGGGCGGTAATGCCAATTAATTGGGCACTGCGGGTCACCTCTCCGTTGCCAACTGCAGTAGAAATCACACCGGCTAGGGAAGCGAGAAGCGGCCAAAAGCCAACAAAAACCAGCGTACAAACCAGGGCTTTGGTAATGGTAACCGCTTGCGGACGAATATAGGGGAGAAGTTGCCAGTAGGAGGAACGTTGTTTCAAGAAAAATTCCTTGGTGACAGTAAGTGGCAATCGCGCTTGTTGGGAATCATCTATCATTCCCCGGTTTATGTCAAATCCTTAATTCGAAATTACTCGCGATCGCAGGCAGTAAAGTCAATTCCTATTGCGCAGAACAACCTGCAACGCCAGTTTCTTGGGCAATTGCTTTCCTAACTTTCGGCGGAAGATCATCATAGCTAGCACAGTTGTCAGCTAAGTTTTGATTCATGGTTTTTCTTAGTTGTTTGGCATCCCAACGAGTATTAACAAAAACATCAATTTCATCGACATATTTTGCTAAGTTGCTATCAATTTTATACTCAAAGTTTTTCGTCCGATTGGAAGAACAAATATCAATCTTATTACACGCCCTGGGAAGTTCAAAGTTCGGAGAAACAAACAGCGATCGCCCTTTGGCATCTAAACCAACAGCGAAAACGGTTGCTTTGACAGAATCAACATTGGAATCGCTTTTCGCTCGGGTTTCAAAAACAAGCATCCCTTCACGGAAAAAATTAACTTTGGCTTCAGCAAACCCACCCTGCATAGATATTTTTTTGTAAGCTTCTCTCTTACCAGATAATTCTGAAAGGAACTGATCAGTGGTTGCAATCAATTGACCAGAAAATTTTTCCATTTTGGGTAAAGAAGTCGGAAAAACTGGGTGAATTGCAGAAGCATTGACAGGCAAAGTGAGAGGGCTTGAAAACATAAGGGAAAGGATTATCAACGATTGCAAAAGGAGTTTGATGATCATAGCAATGAGCAATGGTGAACAAAATTTAGGATGAATGGCATGATAATGGTGTTAGTGGGATTGATCAATAGAATGACTCAGATTAATCCTGTTAACGAATCTCTTCGTTTAGATTTAACATCGAGGGCAATCCACCCAATTGGCTTCAATACTGCCATCGGGATTGA
>JBDGQV010000161.1:0-19266 GCA_042218725.1 Halothece sp.
TTGTCCAAATCCCTCACCACCTATTTCGTCTCAAGCTGAAAAGCCAATGTGAACGAAATGGTTTAACTTATGTTGAGCAAGAGGAAAGTTATACTTCTAAAGCGTCTGCTTGGGATGGCGATCCGCTTCCCGTTTACAACTCAGATAACCCTGAAATACCCAACTTTAGTGGGAAACGAGTCAAACGTGGTTTGTACTGTACAGCATCAGGAAAGTTAGTTAATGCTGATGCTAATGGGGCATTAAATATACTCAGAAAGCACCTGAGTTTAAGTAAAGCGAAGGAGAACCAGTTTCTCCGACGTATTAGTGGTTGCTTGATACAACCGTTCAGGCTCGTAGGCGCGAAGCGCCGGCTCCTACGGAGCATCTGAAGAATCTCCCGCTATACGAATGTTAGCGGGAGAGTATCAAATACTGCTTGCTTAGTTTCTTGTTTTGTTTCAGGAATACTATAGGGAAGGAAAGAAGAGAGTAACATAAGCAGAAATGAGCCTTTCTCCGTAAAAAACCGCGATCGCGCCTCCCAAAGCCAAAAACGGACCAAATGGCATGGGATCGCGCCGACTTAGGATTCCCAACGCAATCGCGCCTCCTCCTACAAATGCCCCCACCGCACAAGCCAGAAAACATCCCACTAATAATAATTTCCAGCCCAACCATGCCCCAATCATGGCTGCCAGTTTGGCATCGCCGCCTCCCATGGCAGTTTGCCCTAAAACACCAGAGGCAACCAAGGTAATGATGTCAAACAGCCAAATGCCTAACACGGCACCAATAATGCCCGCCATTAGCTGTTCGGGAATTGTTGTGGACAAACTTTCTCCCTGATGCCAGCCTTTAAAAACTTGATAGCCTAAGCCCAGTATTAATCCGGATTGGGTTAAGGAATTGGGCAAAGTCATGGTGTCATAATCAATTAAAGATAGCGCCAAAAGCCAACTTAACAATCCCCAATAGGCAACTGTGGTGATACCCAATCCAAACTGAAGATAAACTGCCACAAATAGAATTGCCGTTACCGCTTCAATAATGGGATAGCGAGGAGAAATCGGTGTTTTACAGTGACGACATTTGCCACGCAACCACAGCCAACCGAGAATCGGAACATTCTCCGTTTTCCCTAATTGATGGCGGCAAACCGGGCACCGAGAGGGAGGATAAAGTAAGGAAACCTTAGCCGGAATGCGATAGATAACCACATTCAAAAAACTGCCAATAGCAGCGCCGAAAATAAAAATAAAACTAGCGATGACGAGGTTCGCAACAACTTCCATCAAAATAATTGATCATGAGTAACAAATCATTCGTTATTTGTTATATCATTGGCAGCACTCCGGTTCTCATCCCATGATAAAATAATCCATATCTTGATTAATCAATTGCAAAAAAAATCCCACCGAATGTGGCGGGAGAAGTAGCATCTTGCAATTTTGAGAGAGTTTCGTTAAGTTGTGGGAAGTTAGGCGACCACGGAGCTAGATTCTACCGGGTATTCAGCTGCTCTCCAGGCGCCTAGCCCACCCGTTAATTCGGCAACACGCTCGAAACCGGCTTCTCGCAAACGGGAAGCGGCATCTGCGGTTTCTTCATCAGTATCAGAATAAACATAAATATCGCGATCTGACTCTAAACTGGCATTGGCGCGCTCAACCAATTCTTCGCTGGGAAAAGAAATGGCCCCCATAATGTGGGCTTCATTAAAGGAAGCGCGATCGCGCACATCAATGATCGTTAAAGCAGGTTCTCCCCAGTCAATGCGACTTTTGAGATCATAAACGCGAGATTTTTCTTTAAAGGAAGCGGGTTGTGGGAATAATCCGGAACTCATGACTCTAATTCCTTCCTGAATAACGGTTACTTATAATGTAACAATTTTTTCATATTTCGCAATTTTTTTTTGCATTTTGTTTGACAAAATGTACCTAAAGTAGTAGAGACGTTACCGAGAACGTCTCACCTGAAGGCAAACTAATAGCTACTGAGAAGAAATCGTGGTTGCAGAGCGGCGACGGCGGCGACGACCTCGAAAATCGCGCTTCTTATCGGTTTTATCCGTTTGGCTCTTGTTCCCATTATGGTTGCTGGCAACCTGAGCGGGTTGTTTCCCATTGCTTTTCACACTGACATTATTGTCGTTAGGCGTCTGCAACAAGCAAACGGTAGCGGGTTGACTCTTTAACTCGCGTTGAATTAACCGTTGCAGTTCGCTTTCAATTTCTACCTTTAACCCTGTCCAGTCAATCTCTTTTTGGATGGGTTTGCCATTGGCATTAGTCGGCAGATTATTCCAATATTTTTCAATGGTTTGTTCCACATTGCGAACAATGAGCTGATTGATTTTGCTGGGTTCTAAGGGACTCACCACCCCGCGCAGATTGACTTCCGGTTGCGCTAACAGTTGACCCTCAGCACTGACAGCAACGGCAACAGTAATCAAACCATCTAAGGCTAATTGTTGACGCTCGCTCATAATATCTTTATGAACGACCCCGGCATGATCTACCAACTCAATGCCAGACTGAACGCGATCGGTCACTCCAATGCTATCCTGGGACAATTCCACCACATCGCCATTATTAATAATGACGGTATTCTCTCGGGGAATTCCCATGTTGTGCGCCATTTCCGCATGTTTCACCAGCATCCGATGCTCTCCGTGAAAGGGAACAAAGAAT
Source organism: Halothece sp. (assembly GCA_042218725.1). Lineage (GTDB taxonomy): Bacteria > Cyanobacteriota > Cyanobacteriia > Cyanobacteriales > Rubidibacteraceae > Halothece. The sequence goes on from JBDGQV010000161.1 coordinate 2,679, forward strand.
TTCGGCTTGGTTAGGGCCAACATTAATTTATGATCTTCTTGGGAGCCATGGCCAGACACATGAATCCCTTGATGACGGCCATAGACCACTTTCGCGCCCATCATCATCAAGCGATCGATGCTATTGACCACTGCAATGGTATTGCCGGGAATGGGATTGGCTGAGAAGACCACCGTATCATTTTCCCGAATTTTAATTTGGCGGTGGTCTCCTTGAGAAATGCGAGTCAGCGCCGCTAGGGGTTCCCCTTGCGATCCCGTGGTGAGAATGACCACCTTCTCATCGGGAGTTTTGTTTAACTCTTTGAGGGGAATAAATAAATTATCGGGACATTGGATATAGCCTAAATTGCGCGCGTGATTGATGACGTTCAACATGGAGCGTCCGACGACACCAACCACCCGGTCATATTTTTGCGCCAACTCTAAAATAATTCTCACCCGATGCACCGAAGAAGCAAAAGTAGTGAGCAATAATCGTCCTTCCGCTTCGGCAAAGACGCGATCCAGGTTCGGTCGGACAGAATTTTCCGAGGGCGTATGGCCGGGCACTTCAGCGTTTGTGGAGTCGCTGAGCAAGCATAAAACGCCTTTTTCGCCGTATTCAGCGAGACGATGCAAGTCGAAATGTTCGCCATCGACTGGGGTATGATCGACTTTAAAGTCTCCGGTATGAATGATGACGCCGAGGGGCGTTTGAAGGGCAACGCAACAGCTATCGGCAATGGAGTGGGTGTTGCGGATAAACTCGACCGAGAAAGAACGGCTGATTTTCGCCGTTTCCCGAGGAAGCATCGGTTTGAGCTCAGTCCGGTCAGCAATCCCGGCTTCTTCCAATTTATTTTGCAATAAGGCTAGTGCCAGCCGAGGCCCATAAATCACGGGAATATCAAACTGTTTGAGATGATAGACAATGCCGCCAATATGGTCTTCATGGCCGTGGGTGACAATCATCCCTTTAATTTTATGTTGATTTTCCCGTAAATAGGTCATGTCCGGGAGGACAATGTTGATGCCGTGCATCTCTTGGCTGGGAAAACCAAGTCCGGCATCAAGTAAAATCATTTCATCTTTGTATTCAAAGATGCAGGTGTTTTTGCCAATTTCGTGCAATCCCCCGAGGGGAATAATTTTGAGATTCGGTTGCGATCCATTTTTACTCATGAGTTTGTTTTCCTTGATTAATGACCATTTAATAATTGCTAATGAATATCAACAAAATAGGAGTGGTGGGATAAAACATTGATCAATAGTTACCGGAGCAAGGCAAGGAGCGATGCCTTTGGTTTCGACAGCGCGCCACTTGACCTTTCCCCTGATTGTTCAAGATGACTCTTGCTTGAATAATGCTTAAATATTGGAAATTAAAGTAGCGATAAATGGGTTAATATATCTTTTAATTGAGTTTCGAGTTCTGGGGAAAGTGGGGCTAAAGGAGATCGCAACGCGCCCACATTCCAACCTTGTAACTGCAACGCCGTTTTAATGGGAATGGGGTTAGTGGATAAAAACAATCCCTTAAATAAAGGCAATAATTTCAGATGCGTTTGCTGAGCGGCTTCTAATTGACCCTTTTTAAAGTCGGTGACCATCTGTTGCAATTGTAACCCGGCCAAATGGCTGGCAACACTGACGACCCCAGTGCCCCCCACGGATAATAAGGGTAACGTGGAGGAATCGTCTCCCGAATAAATCCCAAAATGACTCGGTGTTGAAGCCCGAATTTGAGAAACTTGGTCGAAGTCGCCACTGGCTTCTTTGATGGCAACGATATTTTCCAGTTTAGCTAGTTTTTCGACGGTCTCTGCTTCTAAATTGCGCCCGGTCCGACCTGGGATATTATAAAGCATCATGGGCAGGTCGGGACTGGCTTGCGCGATCGCGCTAAAGTGGTTATATAGTCCGTCTTGCGGCGGTTTACTGTAGTAGGGAACCACTTGCAAACTGCCATCTAATCCCAGTTGCGCTGCTTTTTTCGTGGCCGCGATCGCTTCATGGGTCGAATTGGATCCCGTTCCTGCCATGACTTTGCCTCGGTTGCCCACCGCTTTTTGGACAACTTGGAATAATTCATATTCTTCTTCCCAAGTTAACGTCGGCGACTCTCCCGTGGTTCCGCAGACGACGACAGTTTCTGTGCCGTGATTGACTAAATAATCCGCTAACTGTTCGGCAACGGGATAATTCACTTCTCCTTGTTCGGTAAACGGCGTGACCATTGCCGTTAATACTTGTCCAAATTCCAGACTTGTCATTGTTGTTGTTTATCTCTTACTTGTTCTCAAACTGACACTGCTGATTGGGGAGTAGGGGTTAATAAATTTTCTTTGACCAACAACTCAGCAATTTGTACGGCATTTAAGGCGGCTCCTTTGCGAATTTGATCGCCGCTTAACCATAACTCTAATCCACAGGGATGAGACAGATCTTGGCGAATCCGCCCCACAAATACATCATCTTTGCCGGTGGTTTCGTTGGGCATCGGGAAATAATTGTTTTCCCAATCTTCTTGTAACGTTAATCCAGGGGCTTGGGCCAAAATTTCTTTTGCTTTCCCCACTGGAAATGGCTCGGCAAACTCCAGGTTAATGGCTTCTGAATGGGCCCGCAACACAGGAACCCGGATGCAAGTAGCACTAATCCGCAACTCGGGAGTGTCAAAGATTTTCCGAGTTTCTTTTACCATTTTCATTTCTTCTTGGCAATACCCCTGATCGTTTAAAGGGGAATTATGGGGAAAGACATTAAAAGCTAAGGGATAGGGAAACGCCTCCGTTGGCGGGGTTTCATCATTTAAAATCGCCCGGGCTTGCGCTTTGACTTCTTCCATCGCTTTTGCCCCTGCCCCAGAGGCGGATTGATAGGTGGCTACCAGCAAGCGTTGGATGGGCTGATATTGATGCAAAGGAAACACCGCTAATCCCATTAAAATGGTTGTACAATTGGGGTTGGCAAGAATCCCTTGATGTTGTGCAGCCGCTTGGGGATTAATTTCTGGAACCACTAACGGGACGTTTTCGGCCATGCGAAAGGCACTGGAATTATCCACTAACACGGCTCCGGAATCCACAATGGTTTGCGCCCAGGCTTTGCTGGTAGAACCCCCTGCCGAGGCTAACACTAAATCTACATCACGAAACGCTTCGGCGCTCACTTCTTCCACCGTTAGGGGGTCTCCTCGAAAATAAACGGTTTGCCCGGCAGAACGAGGAGAAGCCAACAATTTTAATTCACGGATGGGGAAAGCGCGTTCTTCTAACAGTTGAATTAATTCCTTTCCAACGGCGCCAGTTGCGCCTAAAACAGCAACACGAATTCCTTCTGACAAATGTTTTCCCTCCAAAATTGCGTTTGAATGTCCAGCTAGGTTGATGGTTTCTAATAAGGATGATGTTATCTAATTAATTTTATGATCAGAGAAAATAATGATTATTATCGTAACTTTATATTATGGTCTCTTTATTTCAATGTACACTGTCTTGGGCAATGCTACAATAACGATTTGGACTTTGTCTGACGTCTCATTATTGAAATCGTTAGATTAGCAAATAGCTTCCTTCCTGTTGAGTGAAGCAACCTGTTAGTTACAGGTGGTAAACCAGAGTTAGTGAGTTTAGTTTTAGAGAGTAAGGCGATATATGAAAGTAACCCAGGAGAAACTCCCCGATAGTCAAATTGGTCTGGAAATTGAACTTCCCCCCGAAGAAACGAAAAAAGCCTACGAGAAAGTCATTAAAGATTTAACCCATTCTGCCAATATTCCTGGGTTTCGGAAAGGGAAAGTCCCTCGCCAGGTATTAGTGCAACGGTTTGGGAAAGAACGGTTAAAAGCCGCAGCTGTGGAGGAAATTTTACAGCCCTCCATTGATGAAGCCATCAAACAAGAAGAAATTGATGCCTTAGGAAATTATCAACTGCGTTCTTCCTTTGAGGAACTCACCCAGCAATATCAGCCCGGTGAAGCATTTACCTTCAGTGCCTCAGTGGATGTTCCCCCGGAAGTGAACCTGGGAGACTACAAAAACTTACAGGTACAAGCGGAACAAGTGAAAGCGGATCCGCAACAAGTGGAAGACTATTTGCAACAAAAGCGGGAAGAGGAAGCGACTCTGGCCCCAGTAGAAGATCGTCCCGCGCAAATGGGAGATACCACGGTGATTGATTATGAAGGGCGGTTGCCTGGAGAAGAAGGCGATGAGCCCATTGAGGGAGCGCAAGCCAGCGACTTTGAACTGGAGTTGGCTGAAGGCAAATTTATCGAGGGCATTGTTGAAGGCATTGTTGGCATGAGTCCTGGGGAAACCAAAGACATTTCCGTCACTTTCCCCGAAGACTATTCTCGGGAAGATTTAGCCGGAAAAACCGCTAAATTTACCGTTACCCTCAAAGAATTAAAAGCGAAAGAATTGCCGGAACTCGATGATGAGTTTGCCGAAGATGCGGGCGAACATTCCACTCTAGCCGAATGGCGCGAGGCCTTGCAGAAACAATATGAAGAGCAAGCCGAAGAGCAAACCAAGAATAATATTGAACAGGCCATTGTCAATGCCTTATTAGAACAAACAGAGGTTGAGTTGCCGGAGACGATGATTGAGCAGGAACTCAAAACCATCATTACCCAGACAGCCATGCAAATGGCGCAATATGGGATTGATGTCCGGCAAATGCTAACGGAAGACGCCGTCGAGCAAATGAAACAGCGATCGCGCCCTGATGCCGTTGCTCGTCTTAAACAAAATTTAACCTTAGTGGAAATTTCGAAACAAGAATCCCTTGAGCCCACCCAAGAGGAACTGAACAATAAAGCCGAAGAAGTCAGACAACAACTGCAAGAACAAGAGCAAGAGTACGACGAAGAGCGCTTGCAAGAATATGTGGAAGAAGATCTCCGCCAAGAAAAAGCCCTGGCTTGGCTGCGGGAACAAGCGGAAGTGGAATTAGTGCCCGAAGGCACTCTCCAGTCGGATTCCGAGGCCGATGAGGAAGGAGAACAAGAAACCTCCGAACAAGCAACCGCCAGCTCCGAAAGCAATCAAGCGGAATAAGCCATAATAAGGACAGGACGCATTGCAGTTGTTATTACAGAAATTCAGATTCATCTATGATTTACTCCCAAATGCCCGATCCCGAGCTTACTAGCGGCGCTTCCGATTCAATTCGCTCTCAATCCCAAGGGGCTGTGGTGCCCATGGTCATTGAAGACTCAGGAATGGGAGAACGAGCCTTTGACCTCTATTCCCGTCTGCTTCGGGAGCGCATTATCTTTTTGGGAATGCCTGTCGATGATAAATTGGCGGATTCGGTCGCCGCCCAGATGCTATTTTTAGAAGCAGAAGACCCGGAAACCGATATCCAACTCTACATCAATTCGCCGGGCGGTTCCGTCTATGCGGGAATGGCGATTTATGACACCATGCAACAAATTCAGCCTAATGTGGCCACCATTTGTTACGGGTCCGCCGCGAGCATGGGGGCATTTCTGTTAGCCGGCGGGGCTCCTGGCAAACGGATGTCCCTTCCCAACTCCCGCATTATGATTCACCAACCCCTGGGAGGCGCTCAAGGGCAGGCCGCCGATATTGAAATTCAAGCGCGGGAACTGTTGTATATTAAAAACACCATTAACGAACTCCTTGCCGGCCACACGGGACAACCCTTAGAGCGGATTGCTGAAGATACCGATCGCGATTTTTATATGTCCGCTCAAGAAGCCAAAGAGTACGGTTTAATTGACGAAGTCATTTCCCCGCAAACTCGCTCAGTTAAGGAAATGGTTACCACTTAAACAACTGAAAACGCAGGCTCAGGAAACTATGTCAAAATTCGACTCTCACTTAAAATGTTCTTTTTGCGGTAAATCGCAAGAGCAAGTCCGCAAGTTGATCGCAGGTCCTGGGGTCTATATTTGCGATGAATGTGTGGAATTGTGCAACGAAATTCTCGACGATGAGTTGATTGAACCCTCATCGCGCTCGGATGCGGTGTCTCCGACGGAAGAAGAAAAAGGACAACGTCAGACCCCCGGTCAGCTATCCTTGAGCCAGATTCCCAAACCCAAACAGATTAAAGGTCATCTCGATGACTATGTCATTGGTCAAGAAGAAGCCAAAAAAGTCTTGTCGGTGGCAGTTTACAACCACTATAAACGTCTGAGTCTCCTGGAAGACAAAGGGTCTGAGGCTGGCGATCCCAACGTTCAGTTACAAAAGTCCAACATTCTCCTCATTGGCCCCACCGGTTGCGGCAAAACCCTGCTGGCGCAAACCCTCGCTGACATTCTAGAAGTGCCGTTTGCGGTGGCTGATGCCACAACCCTCACCGAATCAGGTTACGTGGGAGAAGATGTAGAAAATATTCTGCTGCGCTTGCTCCAAGTGGCGGATTCGGATGTGGAACAGGCACAACGGGGCATTATTTATATCGATGAAATCGACAAAGTGGCCCGTAAAAGCGAGAATACCTCCATTACCCGCGATGTATCCGGGGAAGGGGTCCAGCAGGCGCTTTTGAAGATGCTGGAAGGAACTGTTGCCAATGTGCCCCCGCAAGGCGGACGGAAACATCCTTACCAGGATTGCATCCAGATTGATACCAGCAACATCTTATTTATCTGCGGCGGGGCCTTTGTCGGCTTGGAGAAAGTTGTGGAACAGCGCATCGGACGCAAATCCATCGGTTTCATTCATGGCGAAGAAGGAGAAGCCATGACCAAGGAAAAACGCACGGCCGATATTTTGAAGCATCTGCAACCGGATGACTTTATTAAATTTGGCATGATTCCGGAATTTGTGGGGCGGATTCCTGTGTCTGCGGTCATTGAACCGTTAGATGAGGAAGCGTTAATCTCCATTTTGACTGAACCGCGCAATGCCCTTGTTAAGCAGTATCAGAAATTGCTGGGGATGGATGATATTGAACTGGAGTTTACCACCGACGCCCTGCACGCGATCGCGCAAGAAGCGAATCGACGCAAGACTGGGGCGAGAGCGCTGCGCGGCATCATTGAAGAAATTATGCTCGATGTCATGTATGATTTACCCTCCCGGGAGGACATTCGCCATTGTCAAATTACCAAGGAAATGGTAGAAAAACGCTCCACCGCTGAACTGTTGCTTCATCCCTCTTCTTTGCCGAAACCGGAATCGGCGTAGCCTCCGAGCCGTAACTTGATCTCTCGACCAATCCTCATGATCGAAGTTAGCAATTCCTCTTTCCGTTAGACGTTAATTTTTGTAAAGAAAGTTAAGATTAAAATTAAGGAAGATGAAATTAACGATTACCCCACTCGCCCTATGGCTTCGGAATCTGATCGGCAAGCGCTATTAAAAGCGATTTTAGAGCCTCTATTGGAAGACTTCCAGTATTGGTTTTCCCGCTCTCGCGATTTATTAGAATCCCAAGAGATAGCGGTGTTATCTCCCCAAGAGCAAGCTGACTTATTGCATCGGGTGAAGTCGGCTCAACAAGAAGTCACTGCCACTCAGAGTTTATTTAAAGCCGCTGATGGCAATGTTGGTGTGGAGATGTCTACCATTGCCCCCTGGCATAAACTGGTAACGGAATGCCGGCAGGTGGCAATGCAGAATCGACAGCACCAAGCTCGCTCAGGGAGCAACGAAACAGGTTAAAATGTTGGATATAACAAGATCATAAATCCCTTGCTTTTCTTAACATCTGCATTCAGAAAATAGAAACGATTTCGATTGGTTTAAGAGGAAAATCATGTTACACCTACTATACATCATTGCTTTTACGGTTATTGCATTTTTTGCCGTTAGCAACTTAATTCGCAGTCTCATTAATATTGGAACCGAGACCCAACGAATTGGCAACAGTTGGAATGCTCGCAACTCTAGAAAAGAAGTGAATCGCAACGGTTATGCTTCTTCCCAAGCCCCCTCTCATCCGGAATTATTGGACGAACAAGGCAAACCCGTCAATGAACCGTTGTTAGTTATGCGTTCTGTTAATGTGGATGATGCCAGAGAAAAACTGGATGCCTTGTATAATAACTCCCCTGGCAGCAATCAGGAAGAAGATAAGGAGTAACTAAACTGTTTTTCCTTCTCCCTGCTAAGGCGATCCCTTTTTTCATAACTGGAGGCAGGTGTGATTATCACTGATCTGGTGGCAGTTTAATTTTTCCTGTTCGCTAAACTGTTCAAAAAACTCTCTGACTTGCGGTGGAAAATGGGGGAAGGAAAACACCGCATCTCCTTGGGCAATATCGGCCCAAAAATACCGCAAATCGGGAACCAATTTGGTTGCCTCTTCTGAAGGGAGATTGAGCGGGGGCCTAGTCAGCAGTTTCATCATAAACGGATCGGCGCGATCGCCCATCCATTCCCGAGAAAAGTTTAACAAATTGTCCCATCCGGGCACGGTTTTCACCCAATGGGATTCAATATTCAACTCTAGGTTATCTTGGGAGTTGCCGCTAACATCAATTACTCGATAGGCATGGGGATAACTGACTAAAGACCCCGTTGTCACTTCGTATAAGTCTCCTTCTTTGGCAATATCTTGGACATGAAGATGACCGGTGAAAATTAAACGCACCCCGTAGCGATTGAGAAGTTGTTTTAAACGGGTTGCATTGTCTAACATATACCGGTTGGACAAATCATGATGGGCTTGCCCTGGGAAATGTTCAATGACATTATGGTGAACCATCACTAGAACCAACTTGTGTTGAATCGTGGGCAATAAGTTTTCTAGCCACTGCAATTGTTGTTCATCGAGACAGCCCAGTTGGTTGCCGCTTTCATCAAAAATGTTGGAGTTAAGCGCCACTAATTGCACTCCTGGGTGCAACTCACAGGTGTAATAAAGTTGATTGGTATATTGATAGCCGTAAGGAGCGTAATAAGCAGGAAATTCTTGATAGGGAATTGCGGGATTTTTTCCTGGATTATGTCCGGATGGGGTGGGAATATCATGGTTCCCAGGAATAACATAAACTGGAAAGGGAAGATTTTGCAGATACGCTGATAACCACTGATGATTTTGGGGTTCTCCATCTTGGGTTAAGTCTCCGGGAAGTAAGAGAAAATCAATATCAAGGCTTTTTAGGTGTTCAGTGACTTGTTGAAAGCTAGGAATACTCACTTCCACTAGGTGGAAGCGTTTGGGATGATTTAAAATGGTTTCCTCGACAGCAATATGGAGATCGCTGACAATTCCGAAGCGGAAATTCAAACTCATCGAATGATTAATGATTAACTTGCTACTGGTAAACAAGTTTATCTTAGCGTTTTGAGATAATCGTCTCTTCTTCGGCACCAGTAATGGGTTCGGGAGAACTCGGCAAACAAATTAAATTATCGCCGATAATTGTAATCATCCCTTTCTCTCGCAACTTTCCCATCAGGCGGGTTACCGTTACCCGCGTGGAACCGATGGCACTGCCAATTTGGGCATGAGTCAGGGAGAAGGGGAGACAGTAGCCCTGTTTCACCGGTTTGCCATGTTCTTCTATGAGTAGGGTCAGAAACCCGAGCAGCCGCTCAATGGTTTGCCGCTGTCCGAGAGTACTTAACCAAATCAATTTCCGTTGATGTTGCGCACGGAAGGCTTCTAACACTTCCCAATGAAAATGAGGCCAGTTATCCAAGTCTTTCCAATAAAGCCAAATCACAGAGGTGCGATCAACGTGGGCATAGGCTTGTAAGGCATAGGGAGATTGAGCAACAATTTCAAAGGGTTGACCGGCGGCAATAAACCCGAGAAAGGTTTCTCCTTCTTCGGAAACTGTTTTTTCCTGAGAGGCAGTTTCTTCCGAAACACCGGCTAACCGAATGACCCCTCGTTGAACAAGATACAACAATCCTGGGCGAGCAGGAATTCGTTCATCTTTATTGAAGGTACGTACCCGATAATGATTGTGCGCCCAGTCGATAATTTTTTGCCAAATTAGAAAGGGACGAGTGGTCTCGGCAGAAGAAGAGGGATACATGAGTTTCCGTAATGCTCGTGCTTTTGTTTATTCTTTGAAAAAAGTGCTTATGCAAGTATCAAAATATACATTGAAATTGAGAAATTCGTCAAGGGGTTTCGTAACATTTATCTCTTTTCAGGCTTTACTGAGACAAGAAATTCAATGTGCGCTAAGGCAAGTTCCGTTGCCAACAAAGAACATACTAGTAAAAGATTCTGCCATTCCTTTTACAATTAGACAACAAGGAAATTTAATTCATTATCGTAGCGCGATCGCGCTCGCTTTAGCTACTCAAGCATCTACGGATGCGACTGAAATCGCTCAACAATTGGCGATTCATTTACAGCCAGCACTGAGTCAACAGTTAATTCCGATTCAAAATCGCGGTTCCGGTTGGCTTCAATTCACGTTAACAGAACGGACTGTTCAACCATGGCTGCAACAATGTTTAACCCCATTTCCAGGACTTCCGGTCTCATTTCCGTCACCAGAGATCCCTCGGTCTTTTTCGCAATATATCCATCATCGTTGTTGCCGCCTCCTCCAATTGGGGGCACAAGCCAATCTGATTTCTCTCACTGATGATGCTAGGAACTGGACAAACTGTTCCTTTGCTGAGCAAAATTTATTGCAACCTGAAGATTGGCGGTTTATTTATCAATTAGTCACTACGATTGATCACTTAAAAAATTCTTATCGTTCTCAGAGAAATTCTAAGCTTGCCCATGATCTGAGTGAAGCCTTTACTCGGTTTCATCGCTACTGCCGAATTTTTGATTGTCAACAAACCAACTTTCCTGAAATTGCCATGATGCGCTTAAATTTAATTGCAATGGCCCAAGCACTCTTACAACACCTTAGCGATCCAATTGTGGCGACTGATGATTCTTAATCGGGGACTGGGTTTTCTTTTGATCTGCTTTTGGTTCTTGTTTCTCTCTTTGTTTTTCCACAGCAATTACCTGTTGTTCTAATTTTTGTGTAGAAGAAAGTAATTCACTTAACCCTTCAACTAAATCTTTAAGATTTTGCCTAAATTCAGGATTTCCTGTTAATTTATCCAGATCCGAAGTAATTTTTTGTGTATTTTCAAACGTCGCTCTTGCCGAGTCTAGAGTTTGTTGAAGCAATAATAAATTTTCCGAACTGGTTAAAGTTTTAGAAGCTTGCTGTAAATTTTCCGAAGTTTTGACAGCGTTCGTACTTAAAGTTTCTAAATTTTGAAGAATTTTTGCCGTGTCAGCTTGCTCTAAATTTTTATTAAGTTTTTCTAAGGTTGGGGAAAGCGTCTTTACGATGCGGTTTAATTCTTGACTGGTTTGGCTAATTTCAGAAAGCGTGGTTTGAATATTATCTTGATTCGCCACCACGACTTGATTAATATTGCGAATTAATTCTTCGGTTTGCGCTGCAGTAACTTTTAATTGTTTTCCTGTTTCTTCAGTCGTGTTGGTTAATACTTTTAATTGTTGTGTAACTGTTCCTGAAATATTTGATAATTCACGGCTCACTTCTGCAATGCCATCCGCAGCCTCTTGAGCACTTGTTGCAACTTCTTTTAATTGATTAAATAATTCGGGATCGCTGATTAATTCTGCTGCTTGAGTCGTATTGCGAATGAGTTGATCGATACTAGCCCCTACTTCCCCTTTGACTTGATCATTTTGACAAACGACAATTTGTGAATTGCATTTTTCACTAATGGGATTTGTGGCGGGTTTATTGCTGGCAAGTTTAGCTTGCGGATAAATATCAATTGATGTTTCCCCAATTAATCCCGATTGATTCGCTTCCACTAACAAGTTTTCCCGAGGAATCCTCAGGTCAACGCGATTAATTTTTAGTTTAACCGCAACCCCATTGGCATTGGGATTAATACTGACCACTTCCCCAACATTAACGCCCCGATATCGGACGGGGGATCCTGCAACCACCCGGTTGGCATTGTCAAAAGTAACCGTAATTTGGTAACTTTCTTGTCCCAGTCTAAATCCCCTTAACCAAATAATAACACCGCCAAATAATAAGAAACCAAAGATAATCAGTAAGCCAACAGATCCTTCTCGAATTGTACGCGATCGCATATAAATATCCTTAACCTAATTTCATTTAACCGCCAATGACACGAATTGGCCCTTCAACACTAGCATTAAAGAATTGCCGTACCATTGGGTGATCGGTGGTATCAATTTCTTCAACACTGCCCTGCCACTGTACCTTACCACCGTAAAGAAAAATAACGCGATCGGCAGTCCGACGAATTGTACTCTCTTGGTGACTTACCATGATATAGGTGCCACACCCGTTATTGGTGTTTTGCAATTGCCGGACTAAATCTTCAATGACCGTTGAGGCGATTGGGTCGAGGCCGGCAGTGGGTTCGTCATAGAGAATGGCAGCGGGGCAACTTTCGGGATCATCGGGATTGGACATAATGGCCCGGGCAAAACTGACTCGTTTTTTCATTCCCCCTGATAATTGGGCTGGCGATAAATCCGCTGTTCCTGGCAATCCGACCATTTCCAGTTTTTGTTCAACTAGCTTGCGAATTGTTTCACGGGATAATCGAGAGTTTTGATAGAGATAAAAGCCAACATTTTCATCAACGGTTAAAGAATCAAATAACGCGGCTTGCTGGAAAACCATGCTAATATTCATGGCATCCTTATGTTCTTCAATTAACCCTTCTCTGTGTTCTCCTTTGATATAAATGTCGCCGCTGTCTGGGGCAAGCAACCCTGCAATAATTCTAAGAATCGTGGATTTTCCAGTGCCGGAAGGACCAATAATGACTAACGCTTCTCCATCATAAACTGTTAAATCAACTTCATCGAGAATTGGTTTTTCACCAAATTGTTTCGAAATTCCTTTCAGTTCAATTAAGGGAGATTTCATGGATACATTTCTAGGAGATAGAGTGGAAAAATTAGATAGGGGTTCACCTGGCGAAGATTCCTGCTGTTTAAAACAGCATAATCTGCGACTCAGGCATTTGATAATATTCATAACTGGTGATCAACGATTGCCATAATGAAATTAAAAACGTTGTTTAGTTATTAATTTAACAAACATCAATGAGCAACAATTAATCAACTTGCTTAAACCAGCTAAAGTAGAAAAGGTCAAACTATAATATTTTGTCTATTTAATGGCCATGATTCCATAATTTGTTCTCAAAACTTAATTGTTGTTCAAAGAGTTTTCCAATTCTACGCAAGTAATCTGGTTAGCTAAAATAAAATAATTTCAGTATCATACATTGTCCTCAATAAATTGGAAATAATCTAATCCCTCGATAATTCCCTCGGCATAATTCTGACTTGCCAAATAACGATAGTGGGTTTGATTGTTTTGATACCATTGTCTCAGTTCAGTTTGAGCATTCCCGACTAAGATTCCTCTTGGTTTTCCGGTACTAAACAGCGCAATATCATTCCCAGAATCACCGCAAACAACTGTGTTGGCATCGCTCATTCCCCATTTGGTTTGGAGAAATTGGACTGCCAATCCTTTGTCTGCTGGCTTGGGTAAAATATCCAAATCTTTACTGCCGCTATAAATGATTTTTACATCTAACTTGGCTTGCTTAAAGCGAGACTCTAATTGTTTAATGATTGTCTCTGCTTCTTGTTGGACTAAATAAAAACTAATTTTAAATTGTCCTTGTTCCGACTCCGGTTGTGGCGTTAACTCCGAAAACTGATGCGTGATTTCTAAAATTTGATCCCGTTGCCAATATTGAGATAAAAAATTTGCCCAATCTGGGTCCATCTTTTTATTTTCAATGTCAAGATAAACTTCTGTTCCCACCGAAGCAATGAGGGCATCTGGCGAAAGCAAAGATTTTTCTTGAGTTAGTTGTTGATATAAAAACAGGGATCGTCCAGTAGCATAAACAATTTTCGTACCGAATGCTTCTCGATGTTGGTGTAAAATATGATTAAGTTTTTCTAGTGCTTGGTCATTACCAATTAAGGTATTGTCAAGGTCACTAATAAATAGAAAGTTATTCATTGTTAATTACGGTAAGAACTGTGAATAGAATAGCAAGTTATTAAGGTAATGGAAACATTATCAAAAAGTTATATCTTGTCTATTAAAAGGTTAAAATGACTTTCTGGCAGAACTGCTTTTTGTTATATTTAATTTACGACTAATTGTAAGTTGTTATTTTGTTAACGAGCAATTCTTGATCAACTGTTAGACAATTTTAGGATGCGTGAGGCTGATGAAAAACTGGTGGCAAATTACCTTTCCAGAAGGACAAAAAACCTTACCTGTTCGCAGTCCCCAGGGTGAAGTTCATCACCTTGCTTATGGAGAAAGGGGAGAGGGGCAACCCATTATTTTCTTACATGGAATTGGTAGTTGGAGTTATAGCTGGCGACGCTTAATTCCGGTTTTATCAGAACGGTTTCGCGTCATTGCCTTCGATGCCACCGGCCATGGATTTTCGGATAAACCCTATTACTGGAAAATTACCCAACTGCAACAAGAGTTGCCGCAAGTGATTGAAGCATTATGTGATGAACCCGTGATCGCGATCGCGCAATCTTTAGGGGGATTGGTAACCTTATCGGCAGCCGTGGATTATCCGGAATATTTTGATCGTTTGGTGTTAGTCAATGCCGCCATTTTCCCCGAAGAATTGCCAAGCTTTGGCATGCGTTTTCTGGCCAATGTGCCGTTGAGTGTTGTTAAAGAAATTGATCACTCCCGCTTAGTCAAACCCCTAGCGCCGCTGGTGCGGGAAATTGTTCGGTTTGCCCGTCGCGATGTGGTGACCCATCCTGGCATGATTACCTATGAGGATGTTTATGCCCTCACTTATCCCTTTATTGAAAATCCGGGCGCGATCGCGCACTTTACCCAAACCTTACAACAAGCCGCCAGAGAAATCGACTGTCTGGAAAAACAAGAACCGAATTTAATCAGTTATGTTCAACAGCATCTTCACCAAATTGTTTGCCCCAGCTTGATTTTATGGGGAGACTGCGATCGCTGGTTTCCCCTCCATCATGGACAAAGACTGCAACAAAATCTACCTAATTCTCGATTGGAAATCCTCGAAAACTGCGGTCATGATGCCATTGCTTGTGCCTCTGAACAGATTGAAAACAAGGTGATGAATTTCTTGCAAGAAGAAGCAACTCCCCCAGCAAGCATCAAAAGATAGGGGAGTGTTGCCCCGTTATACCATTTCACCGGTGAGACTGAATGCTCTCGCTTCGGTGATTTTCACTGGCACTTGTTGGCCTTGGAGTTGTTCAATGTCTCCGGCAAAGAAGGTTAAGCGATTGGTTCGCGTGCGCCCCATGACTTGAGAACTGTCTTTAGGATTCTGTCCTTCTACTAAGACTTCTTCGGTACGATGGAGATACCGTTGCGATCGCGCGGCTGCTTTCGTGGAAACCAAATGATTTAACCGTTGCAGACGATCGCTTTTTACTTCTTCGCTGAGTTGATTTTCCCAATTGGCAGCCGGTGTCGCTGGGCGAGGGGAATAGGCCGCTGTATTCAACTGATCAAATTCAATATCTTCCACTAACTGCAGAGTATTCTGGAACTGTTCCTCAGTTTCTCCAGGAAAGCCCACAATGGCATCAGCACTAATGGCGGCATCGGGAATATAGTGACGAATTTTGTCCACAATGCGACGATATTTCTCATGGGTATAACCGCGTGCCATTGCCTTGAGTACCTCATTATCCCCGGATTGAAACGGAATATGAAAATGCTCGCAGACCTTGGGCAATTCGGCACAAGCACGAATTAAGCGTTCGGTAAAGTAACGGGGATGGCTGGTCGCAAAGCGAATGCGCTCAATCCCTGGAACATCATGGACATAATACAGCAAATTGGTCAAATTATATTTATTGCGTCCATCTGGGGTCGAACCCGGCAAATCTCGCCCATAGGCATCAATATTTTGGCCTAATAGGGTGACTTCCTTATACCCTTGTTGCCCCAAATTTTCCATTTCTTCCCGAATTGCTTCCGGGGTGCGCGATTGTTCAGTGCCTCGCACATTGGGCACAACACAGTAGCTACAACGTTCATTACAGCCATAAATGACATTCACCCAAGCGCTAATGCTGCTATCCCGGCGCGGTTTGGTAATATCTTCCATGATCTGGATGGGTTCAGTTGCCACCACTTGATTGCCTTCCCACACCTGTTCGAGAAGGTCGCCAAGCCGGTTGGCATGTTGCGGCCCCATCACTAAGTCTAATTCAGGAACGCGCCGCAATAACTTTTCGCCTTCCTGTTGCGCCACACAGCCAGCCACAATCAGGGTGACATCGGCAGATTTTTGTTTCCGTTTCGCTTGTCGGCCTAAATAAGAATAAACTTTTTGCTCTGCATTATCGCGAATGGTGCAAGTATTGTAAACCACGACATCAGCGAGGTTGGGATCATCTTCTGCTTCATAACCCATCGCATCCAAAATACCTGCCATGCGTTCCGAGTCAGCCTTATTCATCTGACAGCCAAAAGTTGTAATGTTGTAACGGCGGGGAGTAGTTGTTGCAGTCATGATTAAAAACTTGCTTGCTGGATAACACAACGAAAAACGCAGACAATTGCCTGCTATTGTATGTTAGCGCATTACTCTTGAGGAAGAATTGATAGTTTTCAATGAAACTCAGCC
>JBDGQV010000162.1:0-20437 GCA_042218725.1 Halothece sp.
ATAGATCAGTGAGACTCATAGAGAAACTTAAACATGGCTAACATCGAGATCCAATCTGCAAGTGAAACCAACAATGGGTGGTCCTATCAGGTGAAACTGGACGAAGGTAGCTCGAAACACCAGTACAGCGTGACATTGAGTCGCTCTGATTACGACCAATGGTCTAACGGTCAAGTACAGCCAGAACAAGTGATTCAAGCAGCGTTTGACTTCTTGCTGGAACGGGAACCAGCGTCTGCAATTCTTTCCCAATTTGATTGTTCCGTAATCCGTCGCTATTTTCCGGAAGTAGATCGGGAACTGCCGAAAAAGCTATAGTATTATCGCTGTGATTTCCTTTCCAGCTTGCTAAGGTGCCGAGACAATTCGCTTCTCGGCCACTTTTGATATTCTAGGTAAAGAACTGGAGAGCTTGCTTCTTTGTTCCTGCCATTGGAGCAACAGGGAAAAGGACTTGTTGGAGGGAATGACAAACCATGACGCAAGAAACAACCAAAGTCGCCCACTATCTTCTAACTGATGACGGAACGATTCCCAATAACGATCGCTTGCCCCTTTTAGTATATCCGAGCGCGATCGATGTTTCTGTCGCCAATTCTGATCTCGCTTTGCAGTTCGAGCAACTGTTTGAGAAAAATGCCTGGGGAAATTCCTGGCGAAATGGCGTCTTTCCCTACCATCACTACCACAGCCAAGCCCACGAAGTCTTGGGATGTTACAGCGGTTCAGCGACGGTTCAGTTTGGGGGCGACTCAGGCATTACTCAAGAAATTCAAGCTGGGGATGCAGTCGTTATTCCAGCAGGGGTAGCCCACAAGCGAGTTAATTCCTCTCCTGACTTTCGCGTTGTTGGTGCTTATCCGCCGAAACAACCGCTAGATACAAACTTTGCCCAGCCCGAAGAACGCGAGCAAGCCAAGAAAAATATCGAAGCAGTTGCCCTGCCGCCAAAAGATCCCATCTACGGAGAAAGTGGACCCTTGAAAGACCTTTGGGGATAAAGCAACTGAGTGGAAATTAATTCTGATGAGAATCTTGGGTTCGCATTTTCTCCCAAGCCAATTTTGCAGCCCCAACCATACCGGCTTGGTTTCCCAATTCTGCAGTTAAAAGTTGCAGCTTCATTCGGGAGTTCATCACCACTCGCTTTTCAATTTCTTGCCAAGTGGCGGGAAGGAAAAATTCTGCACTGGCACTAATTCCCCCACCGATAATAATTGCTTCCGGGGTGAGAACATAAATTAAAGTGGCTAACCCTACCCCCAAGTCTTGTCCATATTTTTCCCAAAAGGCAAGGGCGCTTTTGTCTCCGGCTTGGGCCAGTTCTGCTAATTCGGTAGGCGTTTTCTGGGTTCGCCGTTGGATGGCTTGCACGCATAAATGTTGTTCCAGAGACCCATGATTGCCGCTATTACAGGCATCGCCTTGGGGATTGAGCGTAATTAACCCTAATTCTCCGGCCGCGCCATAAGGCCCGGTAAATAGTTCATTATTCAGGATGATTGCCCCACCAACACCTGTTCCTAAGGTTAAGAGAATGAGATTGTTGACATGGCGCCCTGCACCCAGCCATGATTCCCCTAATCCGGCACAGTTGGCATCATTGCCAACAACGGTGGGACGTTGCAGTTTGGCTTCTAACATGTCAGCAAGGGGAACATTGCGCCATCCAGGGAGATTGATGGCAAGGAGGGCAATACGACCGCTGGCATCGGTAGGCCCTGGTGTGCCAATGCCGATCGCGCCACTTCTTTGTTCGGGATCCAGTTGTTGTACAGCCGTGCTAATCTGTTCCACCACATCTTCCCAATCAGGGGGTTGTGGTGTCGGAAGCGTCAGATGATTGACACAAGTGCCATCTGCCAGAAACTGCCCCACTTTCATGGCAGTTCCCCCTAAGTCGATGCCAATAACGGTTGGTTGTTGCACAATGAATAATTAACCCTCAACAACTGATCATTATCGCATTAAGACATGAACATCGAAGAACAGACACTGAGCAAAATGCATCCTTCTACCCTGGTGGCAGGAGTAGATGAGGTAGGAAGAGGGGCATTGTTTGGCCCAGTGGTTGCCGCAACAGTAGTGATATCAATTTCCGAGTTACCGCAGTTAAATGAGATCGCGGCGAAAGATAGTAAAAAACTCTCTCCGAAACGACGCCGGGAGTTAGCGGAAGAAATTAAAACTATTGTCACAGATTGGCGCATTGGTTACGCCAAAGCGAAGGAAATTGATGAAATTAATATTTTGCAAGCGTCTCTATTGGGCATGAAACGCGCTGTTGACAAATTAACGCCGCCACCCAGTCTCTGTTTTGTAGATGGCCGGTTTACCGTACCTGATCTCAATGTTACGCAACTCAATTTAACACAAGGGGATGCCCGATCGCGCCTCATTGCTGCTGCCAGCATTATTGCTAAAGTTTGGCGCGATGATCTCATTGTCAGTCTTTGGGCAAATCAGTACCCTGAGTATCACCTGGCTGCCAATAAAGGGTATGGAACGGCCGCCCATCGGCTAGCATTAGAGAAATATGGTCCTTCTTCGCAACATCGGCTTTCCTTTCGCCCTTGTCGGGTTAATCAGTAGCAAGTTTTTGCTTCATACCCGCTTCAAGGTTTTGTATCATGGCTCGGTAAGCATCTGTTGTGGGTAAATGCGCGATCGTCAGGGTTTTCTTATTTCCTAAAATTAACAGGTTTGGTTCGGGATGAGAAATCAATAAAATGGCTTCAATGTTGCCCGGATTTAAATGCCCTTTCAGTTTATTGCCAACAAAATACTTGAGAGACGTATCATCAAGATAAATATGTTTCGTTTGACTAATTCTAACTCCTTCAATAAGGATAATCGCGATCGCAATCAATAATTCAAGATAGCCTGCCATATCCAATTGAGGATTGAACCATTCCCAAATATTCGGAAAATTAGAAATGGTCGCTTGTCTGGCAAAAAAGAATCTATTTAATAAGCCTCCCCAGATAATCATAAAATTTGTCATTATCATCAGGAAAATGATAAACCCTGATTCCGTTAGAATTTGTTTTAATAGTTGCCAACTATCTCGCAAATGCCATTGAGAATAAATATGGAATTGATGGTGATTTTTTTGAACTTGGATAGCCGTTAAATTCAATTGATTATCAAAAGATAACTCATTGCTGGCATAAAGATGATTCCCTTCACTATTTAGAAAAATAATTGGTATTTCTAAAATTGATCTGAGACGCTTCGCTTTATTGAAAGCTTTTTCTGGTTTGGTTTGTTCATCGATTAAAATTTCAGTTTGATCTTGCAGATAGATCATGACTTGCCAACATTGTTTCACTTCTGCTTCAAACGCATTACTGCGAATGAGACGAGGCGCGATCGCGATTTCTTTTAAGTTATCTCGATGAAATTCCAGATCAATCGTTTGACGTTGCGGTAAATAATTTCTAATATATAACGTGTCTGATGTAATTTTGACAGCAACTGGCAATTTGCTTTTCGGATTATTGCAATAGTATTGGTGCGCGATCGCGCGATCGATGAACCAAAGTGTCAAACCGCAAATAATTATAAATTGACGATAGGCTTGTAACTGAAAAGCAACCCAAGAAAAACAACAAAAGATGATAAATAATAGTAAATTCGCAACATCACTTTCAATCTTTTTTCCGGAAAGGAGTTCTGTCCAAATTGTTTGTAATAAAAACTCATAAATCTGTTGTAGAAACTTAGCAATTGCAGCGACGGGCCAAACTAACCTGGAAAATAGGGAATTGTTGGGATGATAAACGTAACCGCGAAAGTTCATCTTTAAAGGGAAGGAGATCAACTATCCCTTTATTATGCCTGAATATGGGAATTCAAAAATAATTAACCCCCCGAACTGGGGGATTTAAAGGGCAAGTGCATCACTCCTCATGAATTAATTGTTCATGGTTTCTTCAATCCAGTTTGCTAATCGATTAACCAAAACGCAAAATTAACTCAAGGCAGTTTTTGGAGAGGAAAGAGAAGACTCGGTTGCTGGTGTTGTGTTGCTTTGATTTGCCCACTGGCGATAGTCAGAAATCAACTGACTCATTAATTTCTGCTTAATTCGCATCAAAACGCTTTTTAGCAATCCATTGCCCGTGGTTTCTAACATGGGACGCGGCGTCAACCACAAAGCAGGGGGCAACTCCACATCAACAATTAAATCTGCCCTACCTCGAAGATAGGTGGTTCCATGTTGTTCCACAGGCGAAAGTTTTCCTTTTAAACTGAGAGAAAAGCGATCATTAATGTAATCATTCCCTAAAATTTCACTACTTTCAGAAGTTAGTGTTACTGTACCATTGCTATCCGTCACCACTTTTAGCACGGCTGATGGCTGGAAGCGATACATATCCAGGAAATTCAACGGACGCATTTTCAGATGAAACCGATTATCTGACAGAGGCGTCATTAATTTGGGATTCGCAATTGCTGCCACCAAACGTTGCGGTTGACGTAAATAATGTTGAATCGGTGTGTCTTCTTGCGGAACAGTCAGATTAACAGACTCAGAGGCAGTAAATCGTACAGTTTGCATAGGGATTGGTTTGACTTGATGTCAGTCGTGCGTGAACTCTACTTCGATCCTCTCATTGTCCTTTCCAAAGGACCTGACAAGGAAGCGTTCGATTTAAACAAACTTCATATTGTTTAATAATGAGTATAAGAAGAAAAAGGAGTTTGTACCCTCTATCAAAAGCAACAAACACAATTATCGGAAATGTCTGCTAGAAGTGGGAAAATTCATGATTAAAATTTGGCTTAGGAGAAAATAGAGTAACGAATCATCAATCAGCAATAACGAATATGAGTTTCTCCATTGCCCATTTAGGTCCACCTGGCACGAATACCGAAACGGCAGCCTTAGCTTATACCCAATGGTTGCAACAAAGCCAAGGACAGGATTCAATTTTATGTCCCTATCCGAGTATTGCCCAAACCTTGCAAGCGGTTGCGAAACAAGAGGCGGATTTTGCGGTTGTTCCCGTGGAAAATTCCACAGAAGGCAGTGTCACGATTACCCTCGATACCCTGTGGCAACTGGAAACCTTACAAATTCAAAAGGCGTTGGTGTTGCCCATTACTCACTCGCTTCTGTCTCATGCGTCTTCCCGAGAAGAAATCCAAACGGTTTACTCACATCCCCAAGCCCTTGCCCAATGTCAAAAAGTGTTGGAAACTTATCTTCCTCATGTGCAATTAGTTCCCACCGCTTCCACTGTGGAGGCATTGCGATATCTAACCCAAGAACCCAATAATGAAAGCAATGGCGCGATCGCGTCCTCTCGCGCTTCTCAATTGTATAATTTACCGATTTTAATGTCGTCTCTCAATGATTACCCTGACAACTGTACTCGCTTTTGGGTTGTCGGTTTAGAGGCAGCGACTAGCGGTACTTATCTTTCTTTAGGCTTTACCACACCAGTGAATGAACCGGGGGCTTTAGTGCGTCCCCTTGCTGTTTTTGCCGAACGGGAAATCAATTTAACGCGCATTGAGTCACGGCCGACTAAACGGTCTCTCGGAGAATATCTCTTTTTTATCGATATTGAAGGCAATGTTGCCCAACCTCATGTGAAAGCGGCGTTGGAGAATTTACCCCAATATACAGAAGTTTTAAAGATTTTCGGCAATTATGATGTTTTATCCATCGATTAAAGTAAGCCAGCGAGGGGACTCGAACCCCTGACCTACTCATTACAAGTGAGTTGCTCTACCACTGAGCTACGCTGGCGAAATTATTTCCAAAAAATAATTATAGCAAATTTAGACCGATTCGGCAATCGGAACGAGCCTAAAATGTTGTTATTGTAGCTGACAGTAGCCTAATTTTTGTTGAACGGATTGTATGTTAAATCTATTGAGCGGGTTTGGTTTAATCACCGGCGCAACTTATCCCCTCCGCGCGATCGCGCTTCTCCTGAAAAAACCGGGCTTATGGCAATATTTGATCATCCCGATTCTCATTAACTTGGTGCTTGGGGGAGCCCTCTACGGCAGCTTCTTATATTGGGGATTGCAAGGGGTAGAAACCCTGACAGCCCAACTTTCGCAAAGTCTGGATCAATTAATTGCTGACTTGCCGAACTGGCTAAGTTTTCTGGAATATATTATTCTCTTTTTTGGTTGGTTATTGCGAGTTCTTTTAACCATTGCATTATTAGTCATTATTGGCTTTGTTCTCCTCCAGTTTGGCAGTGTTATTGGTTCTCCTTGGTATGGCAAATTGTCAGAACAAGTGGAAAAACTGCGCTTAGGGGAAGTCACCGTTATTGATGTGGGAATCGTCAAAGATATCGGGCGAGCGTTGCTATTTGAGTTAAAAAAGATTTTACTAGCCCTTGCTGTGGGAACGCTGCTATTTTTAATCGGATTTATTCCCGGCATTGGCGGTGTCATCACCACAGTTGGCAGCATCACCCTGACTGCAACGTTAGTGTGCTTAGACTGTTTTGATAGTACCCTAGAACGTCGCCGTTTGTCTTTTCGAGAGAAATTAAAAACCGTTTATCGCAATTTACCGGCTAGCGGGACATTTAGTTTATTGTGTTTAGCCTTAATTAGTGTGCCGTTATTGAATTTATTAACCATTCCGTTGTGTATTATGGCAGGAACATTATTCCTCTGCGATCGCGTTTTTTCTCCTTATTAATTATCCTTGGCCAACCCCAAAAAAGTAAGGGAGAACTGCTGTTCGCCCCTACTCGA
Organism: Halothece sp.; assembly: GCA_042218725.1. Classification (GTDB taxonomy): domain Bacteria; phylum Cyanobacteriota; class Cyanobacteriia; order Cyanobacteriales; family Rubidibacteraceae; genus Halothece. The sequence continues at coordinate 6,736 of JBDGQV010000162.1, forward strand.
AAAATTAGGAATATTGTTCCACCAATTCTTGTAAACTTCCCACGTTGACCCCTTCACCAATCACTTCCACTTGCCATTGCTCATTATTTTCTGTTTGACGATAAATCTCTGCTAAAACAATGCCTGTTTGCGAATTGCAACAATCATCATCGGACAAGTTATAACGAGCAATTTCTTCTTCATGTTCTAAATCCACTAATCGAACATAAGCATTTTCCACTTGTCCCAAACTTTGCCGCCGCGGACCGGGTTCATAAATATTAGCAACAATTAACAACTTGTGAATGCGTTTAGGCACCTGTGGCAAGGTCACGATAATTTGCTCTTTATCGTTACTTTCTTCTTCCTCTTCCTCATGTTTTTCTGTAGCATGCGGTGTGGTATGTTCCCCGGTTAAATTATCGCCTAAGTGACTGATGGCCCCTGAGGGATGAGTCAAATTGCCATAATAGACAACATCACTGCTTTTTTGCAATTTTCCTTCTTCATTCAAGCACAAGGCAGAAATATCTAAATCAAAATCTGACTTAAATAATTTTTTCCAGCCTTTTTGGGGAGTTAATTCCCACCCTAAACCGCATAGTAAGGCATTTAAGCCAGGGGCTTGTTTTTTCAAAGAAAAGCGTTGTCCCGTCGTTAATTGAATTCCCATTTCCACAACTCCCGATAATAAATTGCTTCTGTTCCAGTCTAATAACCAAGCTGACCAAGATTGACCTTGGCATGGAAGGTATTCGCGATCGCGATATGATTTGATTAGTGAGATTCAAACCGGCTATGGGATGCTGATGTTATTTGCTCTGTTGAACAAATGGCAAGTCATCAGAAGAACTGGTTTCTGCTGCTTCGGCCGCTTCTTTGGCTTTAAATAAGCGCCATTGGGTGACAGTGGGGCCAAATAATTCAAATACCACTGTTGTACTCACGATAATTGACACTAAAAATTGGCCTAAACCAGGAAAATGTTGCAAGGTCAGTACGGCTAACCCTAAAGCGACACCTGCTTGGGGAAATAAACTCCAGCCAATATTCTGTTGCACCACTGGATCTGCCTTAACCAATCGCGCTGCAATACCGCCGCCGATAATAAAGCCAACACAACGCGCAACGACATATAAAATGCCAATTACTCCTAGACTGGCAAGGGCAGATAAATCAAGTTCACAACCAGCAAGCAAGAAGAAAATCACCAAAAAGGGTTCACTGACTTCTTCAATGGTGCCAAAGATGTTTTTCTTGGGTTGAGAGCGATTTTTGGCAACCGTTGCTCCAAGAACAATACAAGCTAAAAGATAAGAAATTTGCAATTGATACGCTAAGCCGGCACAGAGAAGCAGGAATCCTGTAATTTCTAATAAACTAGGTTTGCCTTTTTTCAATTGTCCGGCTAAACGGGCCATAGGCCAACCAATGGCGAAGCCCAGGATGAAGGCGCCGCCAATTTCCCAAGCCCCGGAAATAACTTCGGTTATGGGATTTCCAGCACCCGTAATCACTTCTGCAACAACTAATAAAATACTGAATAGGGTAATGCCTAAAACATTATCGACTGCAAGAACGCGAACAATGGTATCGGTAAGGGGTCCTTTAGAATTGGTTTCGCTAATCACATCAAGGGTTGCTGCCGGTGCTGAAGCAGGCGCTAATCCCGCTAACAACAAGGCCAAAACAATATCATCTTGAACCAAATAGGCAATTGTAAACACCAGAGTGGCAGCAACAATCGTTTTTCCCGCAGAAATCGCAAATACTCTGGGGCCAGCTCGACCCAAATCAAAATTGATAAAGGTTTCTCCTAGGCGAAACGCAATCATTGACAGGGCAATGTAGGACATAATTGGAAACAGTTCCACAATTTCATCTGGAACCACATTGAAACCGGATGGACCAATGATAATTCCCGAAATCACCAGCAGCGTAACCCGAGGAAGACGAAGATAACGCGCAATGGCATAAGCCCGGCCCCCAAACATTAAAAACAGACCAATAATTAGGATATTGGGCAGTTCTGCAACTTCGATTGCTTCTGCTTCCATAATTTGATGTTTCTCCGATTAGTAGATTGGTGATTTGCTTTCGGTTATAGCATCTGCGCAATCGCGACTTAGAATGAGAAAGGATAGTTTCCGAATTGTCTGTATTGTCTCTTCTCAAGTTGTTGATATAATCTTGGGAAGGTTTTTTCGGTCTAGATTTAAGGAATAGTATGGCATCAATCCGAGAGTTGCATCAACAATTGGTGAATAAAGAACGCTCTGCGCTAGAAGTGACACAAGAAACGCTAGCTCGGATCGAAGCTGTTGAAGATAAGCTCCATAGTTTTCTACATATTATGGCGCAAGAGGCTCAGGCAGCCGCGCAACGGGTAGATGACAAAATCGCTGCCGGAGAGTCCATTGGCTTGTTAGAGGGCATTCCCATTGGAATTAAGGATAATATGTGTATGTCGGGAGTCCCCACAACTTGTGGCTCTCGTATCTTGGAAAATTTTGTTCCCCCTTACGAATCAACGGTAACGCGCAAACTGAAGGAAGCGGGCTCGGTCTTAGTGGGAAAAACGAATCTCGATGAGTTCGCTATGGGGAGTTCCACGGAAAATTCAGCTTATACGCTGACCAATAATCCTTGGGATTTATCGCGAGTGCCTGGGGGATCCTCTGGCGGATCTGCGGCTGCTGTTTCTGCGGAGGAATGTGTAGCTGCCCTAGGTTCCGATACCGGCGGATCGATTCGTCAACCGGCATCTTTTTGCGGGGTTGTCGGGCTAAAACCGACTTACGGTCTCGTTTCCCGCTTTGGGTTAGTTGCCTTTGCCTCTTCTTTAGATCAAATTGGCCCCTTTGGGCGCACGGTAGAAGATACCGCTGCTTTGCTAAGCGCGATCGCGGGGCATGATCCGGCCGATAGCACAAGCCTCAACCTGGAAATTCCCGATTATACCCAATATCTCACCCCAGAACTCCCGAAAAATCCAAAATTGAAAATTGGGGTTATTACAGAAACCTTTGGGGAAGGACTCTCAGAGGAAGTGAAAACTTCTGTCCAGCAAGGGATTAAACAGTTGGAAGACATGGGTGCCGAGGTGGTAGAAATTTCTTGTCCACGGTTCCGCTATGGCTTGCCTGCCTATTACATTATTGCCCCTTCGGAAGCCTCTTCCAATTTAGCCCGTTATGATGCGGTCCGTTATGGCCAACGCAGCGAGGAGGCAGACAATTTACTGTCCATGTATAGCAAAACTCGGGCCGAAGGCTTTGGGGAAGAAGTCAAGCGACGGATTATGGTGGGCACTTATACCCTCTCGGCAGGCTATTATGATGCCTATTATCTCAAGGCGCAAAAAGTGAGAACCCTCATTAAACAGGATTTTGAAAAAGCCTTTGAAAGTGTCGATTTGTTAGTTTGCCCCACTTCGCCTACTACCGCATTTAAATCCGGGGAAAAAACCGATGATCCCTTGAGTATGTATCTGTCCGACTTAACCACGGTTCCGGTCAGTTTAGCAGGGTTGCCGGCGTTAAACATTCCTTGTGGATTTGATTCTCAGGGCTTACCCATCGGCATGCAGTTAATTGCTAATGTATTGCGAGAAGATCAACTGCTGCAAACGGCTTATGCTTATGAACAAGCAACCGATTGGCATCAGCAGAAACCGTCACTTTCTTAGGAGTTTATGGTTCCTTGGCTCAAGTATGCAATTTATGTGGTGGAGATTGGCGCGATCGCGTATTTCCTCGCTTGTTTAACCCTGATTTTTGTCCAAAGACGACTGATTTTTATTCCCTGTCAAACCATTGAAGAAACACCGGCCGATTACGGCTTGCCTTATGAGTCGGTGTTTCTCCCCATGCCGCGAGAAGAAACCATTCATGGCTGGTGGATTCCTTCTCCTGCCCCTGATGCGCCGGTAATCCTCTATTTGCACGGCAATGGCGGCAATGTCGGCGCTAATTTGCCTCGGGTGGAGCGTTATTACGCGATCGGGTTTTCTGTCTTTCTCTTTGATTATCGCGGTTATGGGTTGAGTGAAGGCCGCTTTCCCAGTGAAAGCCGCATGTATGAGGATGCGGAAACGGCTTGGCACTATTTAGTCGATCAACGGGAAATCCCCCCAGAACAGCTGTATGTGTTTGGTCATTCCTTAGGGGGCGCGATCGCGCTGGAATTAGCTACTCGCCAACCGCAAATTCCCGGCTTAGTGATTGAAGGGTCTTTTACCTCCATGATTGATATGGCGCGCGATCGAGGCAGCTACAGTTGGCTTCCCATCAACTGGTTGTTAACCCAACGGTTTAACTCCCTCAAAAAAATCCGCTATCTCAATATCCCCATTTTATTAATTCATGGGACAGATGACCCCATTGTACCTGCCGAAATGAGTCGAGAACTCTACCAAGCAGCCCCTAGGCGTAAAGAACTCTGGTTGGTGGAAAATGCCGGTCATAACGATGTTGCCTCTGTAGCCGGAGAAGCCTACGAAAAGCGAATTTGGCGCTTTCTCCAAGAAAGCCCTTCTGATTTCTGAACTTAAACTGATATTAAGAATTATTACAAATACTCAGTTTAATATTGCGAGATTTGCCAATCCCCTATCTCTATAAATCTGATTTGATAAACAATTTAGCCAATCCTACCACCCAATCCGTTTAACTTGAAAAATTTGTTAGTTCAGCCTATAATTAGCACGAATTTTGTAACTATTATTACATTGAGCAGTTAAACGAGGAGGTAATGGACTTGGCAAGAAAACGCAAACGTAAAAGTCGTCGTCGCCAGGAAGGACGGAAAATCCTTGCCTTAGTGCCTCAATATAATATCGAAAGTGGGGAATATAAGCCAGTAACGGCAGCTAGAAAATATATTTCTGCCAAAGGCATTGTTCCCCCTGCCTTGGTTGTGGTTAGACGGAACGAGCATACCACTGATCGGTATTTTTGGGCAGAAAAAGGGCTCTTTGGAGCCCAGTATGTTGAAGAAAATCACTTCCTTTTTCCAAGCTTAAGAGTGGTTCAACCTGAGGAAGAACAAGCTGTGGGAGCGAATAGTCAGGGATAACTGAAGCTCTAAACACGCTTAAAGACAGAGCTTAAACTATAACAATTTTCGACTCAACTTGCAAACAAGTTGAGTCGATTTAATAGGATAAATGGTATTTTCGATTCTGAAGGAAGTTAGTCAAAAATAAACGTTGAAACTATCCCAGCAATAATATGGTTTCGTGGAAAGTAATGGAGGCTTCTACGAATTGAGATTTCATAGTTGCCTCTATTTTATTCCCGATATTGGCTATAGTGAGCGCCATAGAAGAAATAATCGATGATAGTTTCTTCAATCGCTTCTTGCGTGTAGCCGCGTTGCTTACACTCTTGTGAGACGACTTTAACTAAGTCTTGATACGTAGGAGGCTCCTGGAAAAGATTATCAATCTTTTCATAGATTTCTTCATGGTTCCCCAGTGATGAAGTTTGATCCATAGGTTTTCTCAGCAAAATCACGTAGTAGTTGCAATGATAGAACTATTTTAGTTGATTTCTTTGAAATATTGCAAATATAAAAAAACATTTTATTTCTTCGTTTTTTAGTATTAACATCGAATCTGACAAAATTCTAAATTACAAGGAATTGCGAAAATACGTAGGAAACTTCTAGCATCACATCCCGACAATAAAGGGGTTAAGGCTCTCCTAACCTGTGTTCTGAGCGTTGGTTGGCTTAGAACCTTGCGACATTTTTCCAGCACAAGATTCCCCGACTCACTAGAACGTCTTGCCTCCTTCGGCATTGGTCCTAGAATCAGTCGGGGCGTTTGCTCAATATAATCTTACTGGTTTTCTGTTTGTTGGGCTTCCAACTTGGCTAAGCGACTTTTCAATTCTTGATTTTCCTGTTTGAGACTGTCAAACTCTTCCCGTAATTCTTTGACGGCTTTATCTGATCCTAATTGCTCTTCCACGGTTTTCACTGCTTCTTCTGCCATGCGACGAACTCGCCCATCAGGGGTTTGTTGGGCTAATGTTTGCAACAGAGAAATTGCTTGTCGGGTTTGCATTTGTTTCAGTGCGGTTACTACCGCCACTTGCGTCAGGAAGAAACTTTCTCCCGAAAGGGCATCCAATTGTTCAATAATCGTCTCCACTTGGGCTTGTTCTTGACCTGTGGAAACGGTGCCCAACGCACGAATGGCAGATAAGCGCAAGGGTTGCGGCACTTTCGAATAGGTATAAAGTAAGATGATGCCCATGGCGGTTTCCGAGGTCTTCATGTAGGATAAGCCGCCAATAATGCCGCCGCGGACCACTTCATTCCAACTGGAACGATTTTCTAATCCCTCTTGGAATAATTCAATGACCTCTTGTTCTTTTTCCTTGAGGTTCCCTGTGGCCATTTTTCCTAGCATGCGCAGGGCAGTTGCCTCGGTATAATAACTCGCATCCCCTTGTTGGGCCACTTCTTTAACCGCTTGGTAACTTTCCTCAGTTTTGAAGTTGCTTAATGCCTCTAAAACCGCCCGTCGTACTTTCGTGTTTTCATCCTGCAATCCCGTTATTAAAGCGGGAACTGCTTGCTGTAATTTCAGTTTCCCTAATTGTTTGGCTGCTTCTGCCCGAACGCCCCAAAATGGATCATTTTTCAGTGCTTCCGAGAGAACATTAATCACATCTAAGCCGCCTTGTTTGACTAAGGCTTCGGCAGCATAAATGCGGGAAGTGACATCAGGATCATATTTCAGTTGCGTTTTTAGTTCCTGAACTGGATACTCTAAGGTAACGGTTTTTAGATGATAGTTCCCCATATCGAAACTAATAAATTGGGGTTGTTGGGGTAGGGGGAAATAAAAGGTGTGTTCCTTCTCATGAATATGCAAGGACATGGTTTCAAAACAGACTTCTTCCTGTTGGGAAACATAGCCAAAGCCCACCGGAATGGTTAAGTCAAATAACTGATTTTCCGTCACATCTTTGTCAGTTTTCCCCTGGGTTTGGGTTACCGTTAGTTTCACTAACTGATTTTGGGCATCCCAGTTATAACTCACTTTAAAGTCAGGATGTCCCCCTCGGAACACATATTGATCAAATAGCGGGGCAAGATTGCGTCCGGTTGATTCTTCAATGGCCCGGAGTAAATCGACCGTTTCCACGGTGCAATGGGCATTATTTTGCACAAAGGTTTGTAGGGCTTGGGTAAACCCTTCCTCGCCGAGTTCTCCGCGAATCATGTGATAAACACAAGATCCTTTTTCGTAGAGATGACGGTCGTAGAGTTCAATGGCTTCCCGATAGATATTGGTGACAATGGGGCGTCGATAACGGGAAGAGTCTTCACTGATATAACTTCTACCTTCATTAAGGATGTAATAGGCAGCGTCATCTTTGCTATATTCTTGTTCTGTCCAAAGAACTTCCGAATAAGATGCCATGCCTTCTTTAATCCAAGCATGAGACCAATGTCTAATGACTAATAAATCCCCAAACCACTGATGGGCCAGTTCATGGGCAACTAAACTCTCCGCCCGTCGCTGGTCTAACATCGCCCGTTCATCTAATAAACAGCGGTCTGTCAGGAGAGTTGTGGAGGTGTTTTCCATGCCCCCAAAAATAAAGTCAGCAACAGCAACTTGGGCGTATTTGGGATAAGGATAGGGATAACCAAACTGTTGGGAGAAAAATTCCATCATTTGCGGGGTTTTTCCCATGGTGCGTTTGGCATCCTCTTCCCGGCTTTTTTCCACATAATATTCCACCGGAATATCATGCCAACTATCTTCAATTTTGGCGAAGTCTCCCACTGCTAGAGTCATTAAGTAAGTGGGATGGACTTGGTTTTGTTGCCAGTGATAAACGGTGCTTTCCCCTTTATCTTCTGTTGCGGCTAACTCTCCATTGGACACCGCAAAGTAGGGTTTGGGCACTTCCACCCGCAGTTCCGATGTGGCCAGTTGTCCTGGATAGTCGAAGCAAGGAAACCAGAAGCGAGAGTCTTCATCTTCGCCTTGGGTCCAAGCTTGTGTCGGTTTGTCAGGGTTATCTTTGTCCGGTTGAATAAAATAGAGTCCCCGTTGCGGCTGATTGACATGATAATGAATCACCAAGTCAATCGGGTCTAGCGTGGTCGGTTGCAGAAGTTGAATCTGTAACTGTTTTCCATCGTAGTGGAAGGGCTGACTGACTTGATTGACTTGGACACTTTCAATGGTTAAGTCTTGGGCATCAAGGGTGAGATTGGTTAATCCTGACTTAACCGGTTTGAGGGTAATGGTACTGCTGCCCTGAAAAGACTGGTTGGCAAGGTCTAAGACTAAGTCAAGGAAAATATGTTGCACATTTCCCGGACGGTCTGGGGTGTAGTGAGGCTTGGCGCCGGGAAGAATAAACGGTTTACGTCCACTGTCTTCAGTATCAAAAAAGAAATAGTTGTATCTCATCGCTAAGGCATTACAGTTGCGCTATTTCCCTCTAGGGTAGCGTCTAGAACTTGATGCCAAGCTGTCCGTTAACCCCGCGCAGGGAATGGTATCCCACCCCAAAAAAAACATCGCCGGGAGGATGTACTTGTAACCCGCCAGCAACAGCAATGTCAGCTTCGGCATCGGAGTAAAAGCCAACGCCAATATAGGGAGAAAGTACCGGAAAACTGACGAATTTAAGAACATCAACGCCGGTTGCCCCGTTTTCACGGCCACCGAGTTCAACCCCAAAGTCAAACCAACGCACGCCAATGGAATAGCTGATTTCGCTGTCTTCTACCCCCACTGAACCCCAAGGTTGGGGTTTAATTTGGCTAGCAGCCGGTTTCGGACAACTAATTGCGCCAAGCGTGGCAATGCCAAGGACGCCGGTGAGGGTTAGGTAATTCTTGAGAGATAGGTTCATGGGATTCAGTATTGCGACTAAAGGTTGATTTTTACCATAAATAAGCTTATTGGGTTGCAGTTTGTAAATATTTTTAACATAATAAAATTAAAGCTTAATAAAAATAAACACATTGGAGGTATTTATTATGGTCTGGTTAATTGCATTTTTCGTCATTGGTTGGGTAGCAGCGGCCTTAATTGGAACCCAAGCCTATTTTCGAGGAGAACAACGCAAGCCTATCCATGAACGAAACTGGCGTTCTGACTCCTTTGAACAACTCTCCCAATCCTTTACGGGGCAAGAAGTTGATTATCTGGAACGAACTCCTGGTTTCAGTCTGGATACCTACGCCAGCAACAATCTTCCTAGCTAGTAGTTGGAATGCCCCCTTATTTAGTACCAGTGAAACGCTTCTTCATGCTGTGACTGAGGCTGGGGGCTACTCTTTATTCCTTGATTAGCTATTTTGTTGGAAGTCCAGTTTCACTAAAGTTCTAACATTTCCTGTAGAATGACCTCTATTTCATCACGAGTCAAATTGGCTTCTGAATCGGGTCCCGCGAGAAATTGTTCAACCGTGATTTTTTTATCTCGAAAGTCTCGCACAAAGTCGCGAATCTCTGTGAGGACTTCTAACTGAGTCTGAGCTTGTTCCACCATTTCGGCAATGGGATCAATTCCTTCTTTGGCGGCTCGACGGTAATCGGTAACGATAGTTCCTTCGGGCGTTCTTCTTAAATAACGCAGTTCTTGCTTAATTTCTTCGTATTGCTGTTTGAGAACCTCGTTTTCACGGATGAGTTGTGAACGCTGTTTTTCTAAACTGCTTTCATTATTTTTGGAACCAACAATGATCTCTTCGTTATGTTGTTGTCTTTCAATTTCTAACAGTTTTGCAAAGTCGCCTTGTTGGTAGGCTTCATTGACTTCTTGCATGATAGCTGTATATTGATTTTGTGTCTCGCTATCGCTGACTTTATCCGGATGAAAGCGAGTGGCTAAACGAAGAAACGTTTCTCTGATATTACGCTGGTTAGGCGCTTTGTCAGCAGCGGGTTGGCTGACTTCTTCTTGTTGTTGGTATTGCTGTGTTTCCTGATCTTGGTTTTCGGTTTGTGAGAAGTCTTCATCAAAATGATTGGAAAATAAATCACCTTCTTCCTCATCAGTTTGAGGACTAATGATGCCATCCATTTGCAAGGAATCGTAGATTTTTTGAATTTTCTTTTTACTTTTTTTGCCTAATTTTCGTTTTGTAAAAACTTCTGAAAATAAGTGATGAATTTCGCGATCGCGCTCCATCATTTCTTGAACAACGGGACTGCATCGCTGAAACATTTCTCTCGAAATCTCTTCGAGTTGGTCAACCAAGTTTTTCAGTTCTGTGCGTTTCCGTTTAATTTGCTTGCAGAACCACTGTTGATCTTGTTTCAGGGCTTCAACTTCTTCGTGTAGGGAGGATAAAGCCAGTGTTTGCGGCTGGGAACTGTCAGCAACAGTTGCTTTCTGTTTTGTATTTTTCGGCTTGCGCGATCGCGTCATGAGTAAATCGGATAAGGGAAACAATATTATCCAAATTGTGCCATATTTGTTGCTGTTTTTCCCTAAAATTTCTATAAATTGATCAGCAAATTTATGAATCTTGATTTAACTGTTTGTGTCGCCATCTTCGCCGCCATTGACTCGTCGATTCTAAGTTACTACTGAGTTGTTCTTGTTGACGGCGTTGGAGAATTATTTCCGCAGAATCTTGTAAATTCGGATCGCGGTAGGGAATGGCAGCGCGGGTTTGCTGATGTTCCTTCTCTAGGTCAGATAAAGGCAAGGGAAGTTCTTGCCAACTGGCAATCGTGGAACGCCGATTCATGCCCATAGTGGACGTATAATGAAGTCCTGCTAAACTAAAAGCAGTTCGTACAGCTGCGGCACAGGAATAAGTGGCCAGTTTCCCTTGAGGATGAAGACATTGGGAAACTAAGCCAAGAAATTCGACAGTCCACAGTTGGGGACAATGCGGGGGGGAAAAGGGATCCAGGAAAATGGCATCAGCAATAAATCCTTGTTGCATAAGGTGCTGAATCGTTTGTCGCGCATCCCCAATTAATAACTTGGCGTTGAAATCAGAATTGCGGCAATCGTGGCGTGTTGCTAAAGTCGTCAGCAATTCCGGAATCGGAGATGACCATTCCTTTAAAAGATTGTGGCTGATGGTCGCTTGAAGAACTTTCTCGTCTGATTCTAGGGCAATGAGATCAATGTGACAGCGGGGATTCCATTTCCAGATGGTTTCCAAGGCAGCGGCGGTGTTGTAACCTAAGCCATAACAAATATCAAGAACTGTCAAATGAGACTGCTGTTGCGCTTTGTCCGCTAAAGCACAGGGAATGATAAATTTTTCTTGGGCTTCTTCTCTGGCCCCTCGTAAGGAATGAAAGGTTTCCTCAAATTCCGGAGAAAAAAAGGTGTAAGAACCATCAGAGGTGGCTTGGGGGGTAAAATTCATGATGGCGCCAATTTAGATGGGAGTAGGGGTAAGCGAACCGTAAAACAACTTCCTTTACCAGGTTCCGAGGTTAGTGTAATTCTACCGCCATGCTGTTGCGCGATCGCGCAGGCAATGGGCAATCCCAATCCTGTGCCCTGTTGCAAATGAGAACGAGAGCGGTCCGCCTGCCAAAATCGCTCAAAAACCAGTGGTTGCTTTTCTGCTGGAATGCCGACACCGGTATCGCTGATACTAACCTGACAAACGCGAGGAGAAGAACTTGTTACATATCTCGGAAGATGATTCCGGCGTCGGTTGCGAGTATTGCTTAAGCTCACAGTTACAGATCCCCCTTTTGGGGTATGCTGAATGGCATTGCGGAGCAAATTGGCAAATAACCGATGCAGTTGGTGGCCGTCTCCCATGACCGCGGCTTCTTCCTTAAATTCAGTGTGAATGGTAATTTCTTTGGATTCTGCAACCGCTTCAAATAAGTCGACTAAATCTTCCAGCACTTCTTGCAAGACAATTGGCCGCCAAGAAGTCGGTTGCGGAGTTTGCTGAGAATCAGAACGAGCCAGAAAGAGCAAATTTTCAATCAGGCGACTCATTTGTTCGGTGGCACTGCTAATGGCATTGATTTTGTTAACATTTTTGGGATTAATGCGCTCAGGATGATTTTGAATTACTTCAACAGAATTTTTGATTACGGCTAACGGACTGCGTAATTCGTGGGAGGCATCAGCAGTAAACTGTTGCAGCTTCTGGTAGTTTTGTTCAACAGGAGCAAGGGCTTTGCGCGTTAACCAAACACCGCCGGCAGTGGCTAATCCCACGGCAATGGTCCCGCCGGTAATTAATCCCCATAGCAATTGTTGTTGCGCAATTTCGATTTCTTTAGTGGATTGAGAAGCACGGATATAGCCTTCTAAGACGGGTTCTTGTGAGGTGGCGCGATCGCGAAAAACAGAAATGGTATAAGAACGTACATCATACAAAGAAGATTCCGCTTCTCGTATCTGAACCCCCGTTTTTGGCGGAGCATCCACGGTAAGGTTTCCGCGAGTTGCCAGCAAGCGCCCTTGCTCATCAAACCATTCTAAACTCTGTTGGTCCCGATTGAAGATATCTCGCCAGGGAACTTCATCAACATTATCGACATATTTCCGTCCTTCCTGTTGAATTTTGGCATGAAAGGGAGTTGCTGATTGAGCTAGAGTAAGCAATTTTTTATCCAGTTGTCGATAAAGACTATGACTGACAAAAACATAAGTGCCAGTGCCAAAGACGGCCAAAATTGCTCCCATGACTCCCAAATAAGACAGTAATAACCGCCAATGAAGATGGCTAACCTGAGATTGCTGAGAAAACTTAAACTTCTTTGAGACGATATCCCAAACCATAAACTGTTTCAATGAAATCAGGAGGGGCTCCTGCTAATTTTAGCTTTTGTCGTAAGCCTTTAATATGCGCTCTGACTGTATCTTCTTCCGGACAACTTTCAAATGCCCAAAGATGGTCTAAAATCTGAGTGCGCGTAAAAACCCGACGGCCATTGCGTAAAAACATCTCTAGCAACCGATACTCTTTCGGGGTTAAGGACAAAGAAATATCTTTATAAGTGACTTCACAACAATTCGGATCCAGCGTGAGGTCTCCCCAAGTTAACTTAAAAGAAACATTCCCTTGATTGCGACGCAGTAAAGCGCGAGTTCGGGCAGCAAGTTCTTGCAGTTCAAACGGTTTCACCAAATAATCATCAGCGCCGGCATCTAGCCCCACTACTTTATCAGTAGTCGTATCGCGAGCCGTTAACATCAAAACTGGTGTTGTATTTTCCTGAGAACGCAAACGTTTGCATAAGGTAATGCCATCCAGTTGCGGCAGCATAATATCCAATAAAATCAAATCATAATGATATGTGGCGGCTAACTCCAAACCCAGCACACCGTTATCGGCAATTTCAACAGCATAGTTTTGGTCGCTAAGATCTTCAGCAAGTACTTCGGTTAAGCGTTCATCATCTTCAACGATTAAGATTTTCATGCAGCATCCCATCCTTAATTGATTTGAGAAGGAGTCACTGAGGGAAGAAAGGAGATGGCAACTGATGAAGGATCTCGACAAAGTCTCTAATGTCCTTCATGCAGTTGCGCTCGCATTAAATATTAAAGCAGTTTAACCATCGCTTTATTCAGATTGACCAGACATATCCGATTTTTCCTCTTTGGATTCCTCAGATTCTTCTGGGGTGGCTTCGCCAGACATATCAGGTTTTTCCTCTTTGGATTCTTCAGACTCTTCTGGGGCGGCTCCACCAGGCATCTCTGTGGTACTATCTTCAGAAGTCTCGCCGGTGGTAGAA
>JBDGQV010000162.1:20537-27198 GCA_042218725.1 Halothece sp.
GTGGTACTATCTTCAGAAGTCTCGCCGGTGGTAGAAGCACCGTCTTCGTAGGGCCCTTCCGGGGCGGCTTCACCAGGCATCTCAGTCGTACTATCTTCAGCAGTCCCGCCCGTAGTGGTGTCACTGGGCATATCTGTTGTACTGTCTTCAGAGGTGCCTTTGGTTTTATCCTCGGGCATTTCGGAGTTTTGAGGGGCACTTTCCGGCGCTTGTTCTTCTACAGAAGAGGGATCTCCTTCTGCCCCGGTTGCACAAGCAGATAAAGGAAACAGTGAACTAGCGAGTAATAAACTAATGATTAGTTGAGATTTCATGATTTTCTCCTTAAATTTTCGTTGTAATTGTGTTCTGTCGTGAATATTGGTTGATTAGAACTTCGCGATGGCTTAAAAAACGTCTCTTCATGGAAAACGTTTCCGGTTGCCAATCGACAATTCCAGTTCAGATCAATGTCGCTAAGCGAATCAGGAATCGGAATGATATGGAAATCGGGTGAGATTAACTTTGCAAAATATCTTGTACTTTTTGTTGGAGTTCTGGATTTTTTCGAACTTCCATCCAAATCTCCTCAAAACGCTCTACTTCTAAGCCTTCATTGGTAATTGCTTCTTCAATTTGGGCTTGGGCTTCTTGTTCTATTTCATCAATACGGGCATCAGCTTGTTCAAACTGTTGCTGTTGTTCTTCACTGAACTGTGATCCCTCTGCATCAGTAGTTCCGGATTGTTGTTCTTCTCGGAATAACTCATTATATTGTTGAATGGTCAGTCCTTCTTCTTCAATGGCTTGTGCCATTTCCTGTCGGGACTCCTCTTGAATGGATTGAACAGCTTCAAAAGCGTTGGCAAAGCTTTGAATTTCTTGTTCGCTAACGTTAATGGATGGGCTGTCAGATTGGCTTTGGGAAGGAGTCGAAGGAGATTGCTGTTGTGCCGTGAGTTGTTGTGCTAAGGCTGAGGTTTGGCTCGTGAGGAACAAAAGGGATGCTGTTGTTCCTGCTATGACCGAGAATTTTCTTAACCAAGATCTCATCAGATCACTCCAATTTAATGCTAAGAACAAAGGTTGGAAGGAGATAAGGTTCCTTCATTTCCTTTACTACTTACCTTAGACAACAAATGTGAAAAATTTGGGAAGGAAAACACAGAATAAAAGTGAATAAAAAAAGAATAGAACTGGATTAGCGAGAAATCTTTTCAGAATTACCTGCCCTCAATTCGTTGGTATCTATTGTCATCGTTAGAGACTTATTTTACAGCTTAAGTGTCGCGCGATCGCGCAGGTAATCGTAATTTCTAATCCAGTTCTATTGTCGTTTAAAGCAAAAAATCTTTTGTGAATTAGCTTGTCAAAAGAGAAAAAACGCCAATTTTAGTTAGTTTTTCTGCAATTGTTGCAGGAGTTTTTGTTGCAATTTTGGATCGTCTTTAACGATTTTCCAAATTTCTTGAAACCGCTTCATTTGAAACCCTTCCTTAGCAATTGCTTCCTTAATTTTGCCTTGGGTTTTTTTGCCGATTTCCTGGATGCGAGCTTGTGCTTGTTGAATTTTCTGCTGTTTTTGTTGGCTAAACTTGGATGAATTGGCGTTACTATTATTAGATTGCCGTTGTTGTTGGACGAATTGCTTGTATTCTTTGAGGGTTAGTCCTTGATTTTTAATGGCTTGCTTAATTTCTTCTCGGGATTGATTTTGAATACTTTGGACCTCTTGAAACGCTTTAGCAAAGCGCTGGAATTCTTCTTGCGGAACCTTGGAATTACTTTGGGAACTCGAAGAAGGAGCTTGTTGTTGTGAGCTTCGTTGTTCAGGCATCGGTTGAGCCACTGCTGACATTCCACTAGTCAGCATGAAAGCAGAGGCGGCGCTTCCGATTAAAATAGAGAAAAATTTCATTCCACCCTCCAGTCTGGTTGGTGTGCGATCAGCTAGAGGCTAAAATAACATCTTAATCTAGTTTTATGGCTCCTCAATGTCCGACAGTGGGACTGTCCTAGTTGTGACCAAAAATAGCAGGATTCAAGCCTATCTTGCGCGCCGGAGGATTTCCCTTAGCGCTGCGAGGCTTCAATGGCGCTTTTTAATTCCTGTTGGCTTAAATCGGTAATAATAAAGACTTCTTGGACACTCTTGCCATGACGCGCGATCACTTTGTAGCCGCCTCGAATGGGAACAGATACCCTTAATTTTAAGTGTTGACAATTCCCTCTGGCACGACTAATCACACCAGGTGTTACTGTGTAGATGCCCTGGTGCGTAATGAGCCGCTCCAAAATGGGAATCAAACCCTCAATGTGAGTGGAATGATTCCAAACTAATCGTCCTTGTGAAGAATCTCCCATGTTATGCTTTCTCCAAGGGAGCCATTGTCAAACCTTCCCGTCGCAATTGTTGATGATAGAGTTCTGCTGCTTCTTGGGGACCCACCCAGACAATTGCTTGTCCTTCGTTATGAACTTGTTCTGTGAGACTCCAAGCGCGATCGCTGGTCATCCCTGGAATATATTTCATTAAGCAATTGGCCACGTGTTGAAAGGTATTCACATCATCATTCAATACAATGACCTTATACTCGGGATATCCGGTACGCTGTGTTTGCTTTGTTTGTTCCGGCGCTTGCGTTGGGGAAGCTGTGGCTTGTATCATTATCACTTTATTCTTGCAAATCGAAAATTCTTACCCCTTACCATAATAGATTCTTTCTCAAATCGGAAACCGATTTTTTTTTCACCATCAAGGAATGGGCTCATTGCAGTTTAATCTCCCCGGCTGAGGCACTTATTGATTCATGAAAATTGGTAAAATTTGTTAAATTATACTAATGGGTATCACAAATCGGTCGCCAAAGCTCTGGTAACCTTGGCTCAGGGAGACTGAAGCCAACCAGTTAACCTGAGAAGGAAAGCTGTATGCTGTCATCTAGTCCGGAGATTTTAGGTTAGAGATCATCCCTTTTCAAACAGAAGGGACTGGTTTTAATCTGTTGGCTCTGATCTCCCATAGGTTGCGACTGCTGTATGGCGACTTGCAAGCCTACTTCTTAAGAAAAGATTCGTTTACAATCTTTAATGTGGTGTTGCCATCATTGAGCAATACACCAACAATTGTTTGAGATTGGCAAAAGCGACTGCCTTTTTTAGTGAATTTAAGTTTAAGTCTGGGAGAGAGAAACACCAAACCAATGACAATTTCAGAACAACAACAAGAAGCCCCCGGCATGGGGCGACGACAATTTATGAACCTGTTAACCTTCGGTAGCATTACCGGAGTGGCATTAGGGGCCTTGTATCCAGTGGTTCGCTACTTTATTCCGCCTAGTTCCGGCCCGGCAGGAGCGGGTACCATAGCCCAGGACGAACTCGGAAACGATATTACTGCCAGTGAATTTTTACAAGAGCATTCTGCCGGCGATCGCGCTTTAGCTCAAGGAATCGAAGGCGATCCCACCTATGTCATCGTCACCGAAGATGAAGAAATTGCCAGTTATGGCTTAAACGCGGTTTGTACCCACCTGGGATGTGTCGTTCCTTGGAAGGAAAGCGAAGGCAAATTTGTTTGTCCTTGCCACGGCTCCCAGTACGACGAAACTGGAAAAGTTGTTCGCGGCCCAGCACCGCTCTCTTTAGCCTTAGTTAACGCTGATGTTAACGATGAAGGCAAAATTGTGTTCACCCCTTGGAAGGATACAGACTTCCGTACCAATAAAGAACCCTGGTGGACTTAAATTATCCCTTTTTAATGAATTTGCAAGCTGAGTATTTAAAAAAAGAAAAAGAACCAATGAATAACTCTTTTCGGCAAACATTGACGCAGAAAGCAAAGGGTTTTCTGACTTCACTGTTTTGTATCGTTTTTGCCACGGCTGGAATTTTCTTTGCCAGTGATGCCTTGTTCCCTCAAAGCGCGGCCGCCTATCCGTTTTGGGCACAAGAAACGGCTCCCGAAAGTCCTCGCGATTCCACAGGGCGCATTGTCTGTGCCAACTGCCACTTAGCAGAAAAAGAAGCTGAGGTTGAGCTTCCCCTTTCTGTGGCTCCCGATAGCGTCTTTGAAGCAGTGGTTCATATTCCCTATGACACTGATAAACAGCAAGTTTTAGGGGATGGCTCCAAAGGAGACCTGAATGTCGGGGCAGTCTTAATGCTTCCTGAAGGATTTAAGATTGCGCCTGAAGAACGAATGACTGAGGAGATGAAGGAAAAAGTGGGAGATGTCTTCTTCCAACCTTATCGGGAAGGATTAGAAAACGTCGTGTTAGTGGGTCCGTTACCCGGTAAGGAATATCAAGAAATTACCTTCCCAGTTTTATCTCCTGATCCCAATGAAAATAGCGATGTCTATTTTGGAAAATATCCGGTTTATTTAGGAGCAAACCGCGGCCGGGGCCAACTTTATCCTGCTGGGAATAAGAGCAATAACGCTGTTCATAATGCAAGCCAAGCCGGAACTATCACCCAAATTGCCGATACTGGCTTTGGCAATGAGGTCACCATTGAAACCAGCGACGGTGAAAGCATTGTGGAAAGCATTCCCCCTGGCCCTGAATTAATTGTCTCTGAAGGCGACCAAGTTGGAAAAGGCGATCCCTTAACCAATGATCCCAATGTGGGCGGTTTTGGACAAGAAGATAGCGAAATTGTCTTGCAAAGTCCCGCTCGCATTAAAGGGTTAATCGCGTTTATTGCTGCCATTATGCTGGCGCAAGTGTTGCTGGTGCTGAAGAAGAAACAGGTGGAAAAAGTCCAAGCTGTGGAAATGAACTTCTAAGTATTTCCTTCGCCAGTTAAGTCAATCAGGCAGGCTTCGTGCCTGTCTTTTTTTTGTTTGGGGAAAGATCAAAAGATATCACAATTTCTAGATTGACAAGGATTCCCGGCATCTGAGTAAGATAAACTGCACTGTGGATGATGAATAAGGAGAAAAGATAGTGAAGCGGTTAGCTCTGATTAGCGTCTCAGATAAAACAGGTATCGTTGAATTTGTCCAGCAGTTAGTGTCCGAATTTGATTTCGAGATTGTCAGCAGCGGCGGCACAGCGCAAAAACTGATTGATGCTGGCATTGAAGTGACAAAAGTCTCTGATTACACCGGGTCGCCGGAAATTTTAGGGGGACGAGTCAAAACCCTACATCCTCGCATTCATGGGGGAATTCTCGGACGGCGCGATCGCGCTGCAGATCAAAATGAGATGGAAGCCAACAATATCCGTCCGTTTGATTTAATTGTGGTCAACCTTTACCCCTTTGTTACCACCATTAGCCGACCGGATGTGACAGTGGAAGAAGCCATCGAAAATATTGATATCGGCGGTCCAGCTATGTTGCGCGCGGCGGCAAAAAATTATCAGCATCTGACCGTCATTTCCAATCCGAAACGCTACGAGGCTTATTTAGAAGAGTTACGCACCAATGGGGGCCAACCTTCCCTTAACTTCCGTCAAACTTGTGCCCTGGAAACCTTTACTCTCACTGCCCAGTATGACCAGGCCATTAGCGGGTATTTAGGAAAACTGAACGAAGAACAAGTTGCGCCATTGCCGCTGCAATTTAATTTAACAGGGACACAACGCCAAGCCCTGCGCTATGGAGAAAACCCGCATCAAAGCGCGACTTGGTATCAAACGGGAAGCACCCCTACCGGTTGGGCGGGAGCAACCCAACTACAAGGGAAAGAACTGAGTTATAACAATCTGGTTGATTTAGAAGCCGCACGACGCATTATTAACGAATTTACTGATAAACCCACTGCCGCCATTTTGAAACATACCAATCCCTGCGGCATTGCTTCGGCGCAACAGTTAGTGGAAGCCTACGAAAAAGCCTTTGCGGCCGATTCGGTTTCCGCGTTTGGCGGCATTGTTGCCCTGAATCAAGATATTGATGAGGCGACGGCAACGGCAATGACGAAGACATTTTTAGAGTGTGTTGTTGCCCCTGGTTGTACTGAGGAAGCAAAAGCCGTCCTGACGAAAAAGTCAAATTTGCGCGTGTTAATTTTGCCCGACTTGCAAACGGGTCCCAAGGAAATGGTGAAAGTGATTGCAGGGGGCTTTTTAGTACAAACTGTCGATGATCATCCGGATAATCCGGAACAGTGGGAAGTGGTAACTGAAAAGCAACCCACCGAGGAACAGTTTGCGGAACTCTTATTTGCTTGGAAAGCGGTCAAACATGTCAAGTCGAACGCGATTGTCGTGACGCGCGATCGCGCGACCATTGGCATTGGCGCAGGGCAAATGAATCGTGTTGGTGCGGTAGACATTGCTCTCAAACAAGCGGCAGAGAAAAGCGAAGGAGCAACTCTAGCCAGTGATGCCTTTTTCCCCTTTGACGACTCGGTACGCAGCGCAGCCAAAGCCGGTATTAAGGCCATTATCCAACCAGGAGGATCTCGTCGCGATGAAGATTCCATCAAGGCTGCCAATGAACTGGGGTTAGTAATGATTTTCACTGGTACCCGTCACTTCTTGCATTAAAAGCGACAATTAGCGCGATGTGGAGAAGTTAGGTTTCTTCAGGCATCGCGCAACAACCTGAACTCAACTTGAGTTGAATTTAAGATTTAATCCAATTGTCTATTTTTAAGTTTTGTATCCGTGCAAATTCCTTATTGTTATTCGTGACTAAAGTGAGATTTTGACGACTCCCACGGCTAAAAGCA
>JBDGQV010000163.1:0-18398 GCA_042218725.1 Halothece sp.
AATACGAACAACTGCAACACCAAGACGCGATCGCGCACCAGTATCAACTCCAATACGACGAAGAAACAGGAGAAACTCGGGTTAAAGATGGGTATTTTTTTGATAAAAACCAGTCAAATCTTGATTAACTAGCAATCAAGAGGGTAAAGGAACACCCGTACCAGCCCCTTCATTAAAATGGCCGCCGGCGGGAACCGAACCGGAAAAGACTAAGCCGCGCTGGGTATCCAAGGTGACAATTGCCCCCTCGCGGATTTTCTTGGTTGCCTCTTCCACCCCAACAATAACCGGAATGCCTAAGCGCAATCCAATGACAGCAGCATGACTGGTGAGACTGCCTTCTTCCGTAATAATGCCAGTGGCTTTGCGAATCGCTTCCACATAATCGGCATCGGTATGCGGTACCACCAAAATTTCTCCTGGTCGGAAATTGCCTACTTCTCGGGCACTTTTCGCCACACGGGCGCGACCGCTAACTGTACCGTGACCAATACCCACACCGCGGCCTAATACGGCCGTGACGACTTCTACTTTCACTAAATCCGTGGATCCGGAAACCCCTTGCAAGGTTCCGGCGGTCATTACCACTAAATCCCCTTCCGAGAGTAACTGTTTCTCTTGGGCAACATTCAACGCTGCCTGGAAGGTTTGTCCGGCAGAGGGTAAATCTAATACCAACAAGGGTTTAACCCCCCAGACCAATTGCAACTGCCTTGCCACATCCACATGAGGCGTCACCGCTAAAATGGGGGTTTGGGGACGGAATTTGGAAACGTTTCTCGCCGTTGCCCCGGTTTTGGTTAAGGTCATAATTGCCGCCGCATCTAACTGCCGCGAAATTTGACTCACGGCACTGGAAATAGCGTTGGGAATGGTACTGGTGGTATTTAATTCTTCCGTGGGCGTGGGTTCTTCTTTTTCCATTCGGTCCGCAATTTTGGCCATGGTTGACACGGCTTCCACCGGATATTTCCCCACTGCCGTTTCATTCGACAGCATCACCGCATCGGTTCCATCGAGAATGGCATTGGCCACGTCTGACACTTCCGCGCGAGTGGGACGGGCATTGTTGACCATACTGTCCAACATCTGAGTTGCGGTAATGACGGGAATGCCCAAACGGTTCGCTGTAATAATCAACTGCTTCTGCAAAATCGGGACATCTTCTGCTGGCAGTTCTACCCCTAAATCCCCTCGCGCCACCATCACGCCATCACACAGGGATAAAACTGATTCCATCTGTTCAATGGCTTCATGCTTTTCAATTTTGGCAATCACGGGAACCGATTTTCCGGCACTGGAAATGATTTCCTTAATTTCCAAAATATCTTGGGGATTGCGCACAAAACTTAACGCCACCCAGTCCACACCTTGATCTAAGCCAAACATCAAGTCACGGCGGTCTTTATCCGTTAAGGCGCGCACAGAAAGATAGACCCCTGGAAAATTGACCCCTTTTTGATCGGAAAGCACACCGCCAACGACAACACGCCCGTGAACTTCCTTTTTCTCGGGATACACTTGTTCCACATACATTTCCACACGCCCGTCATCTAACAAAATAGTGGAACCAGGCGGCACTTCGTCTGCTAAGCGGTCATAGCTGACATAACTCTTTTCTTGCGTGCCAGTGATGGGATGACTGGTGAGAATAAAGGGATCGCCTTTAGACAGGGTGATGGAACCATTTTCAAATTTCCCTAGGCGAATTTTAGGGCCTTGTAAATCTTGTAAAATACCGACGGGTTGGTCTAATTCAAAGGCCGTTTGACGAATGAGGCGGATGCTGCTTTGATGATCCGCTTGAGTCCCATGAGAAAAGTTGAGTCGCAGTGTGGTTGCCCCTGCCTTAATCAAGTTGCGTAAGACATCGGGTTTGAGGGTTGCCGGACCAACAGTCGCAACAATTTTCGTTCGGCGGGATAAATTTTGCAAATCCATAGATGTCCTTAACCAGCGAAGATGGCTTAAAAATAGTGTTTTCGTAAAGGACAATCCCGTGGCTAGTAACCGGGACAGTCAAAGATAAAAGCGAATGTAGCCAACAATATACAATAAATCTAGGGTAAAAATAATCCCCTTACTAATGCCAGATTTCAACAACGCGATCGCGAGGGGAGTCATAGCTAACACTAGCAACAGTTCCCCTAGTGCAACAATTTTGCCATAATGAGCCGGATCCCAATAAGAAATGGGACTGATGAAGCGATACTGACTTAAGGGGAAAAAGTGAGGATGGGCATCATCATGATGAACGGGCAAGTCCAATAGAGAATGCAAAAAGAAGCTGCTAAAGAAAATTGCTCCCCCCTGCCAATTCCAGTATAAACAGGCAAGCAACCCGATCAGAGCGAGGGGGAAAGAATGAAACAGGGCGACTAGGGTTTGCCAAAACGGATGGTAATAGGCTTCTCCCCAGATTTTGCTTTCGGGAAGTTGGTAGAAAAATTTCGTGACCCCGTAGAAGATGAAAATGGGAACATCCGGTAAAATTGCTCCCAAGGTAATGGCAAGGGTTTGATTCGGGGCAATGCTGTTTCCCAGGACAACTAAATTGAAAATATAGTGGCTGGGGGTATTCACGGTTAATTCTGTCCGGTGTACTGAATGCGATAAATCCGATTGTTGGCTTCTTCACTAAACAGTAAACTCCCATCCGGAAGAACCAGTAAGCCCACGGGACGTCCCCAGGTTCGGGGAATGCTGGGTTCAGTTAGAAATCCCGTGAGAAAATCTTGGTAATATCCTTGAGGACGATTTTCCTCATTAAAGGGAACAAATACTAGTTTATAACCTGTCCCGCGATCGCGATTCCAAGAGCCGCGAAAGGCAACAAACGCGCCATTTTGATACGTTTCCGGAAAGGTATTTCCCGTATAAAAGGCTAACCCTAAGGCAGCGGAATGAGACGCAAATAAAACATCAGGGGATTGCGTTTTCGCCGCTAATTCCGGTTTCTTGCTTTGCCCATTATTACTGTGTCGGGGATCTAATAAATTGGGCTTAAAATAAGCATAGGGCCAACCGTAAAATTCCCCTTTCTGTAAACGGGTAAAATAATCGGGAACTAAATTATCGCCCAACTTATCCCGTTCATTGACTGTTGTGTAAAGGTCGTTCGTCTCGGGATGAAAATCCAAGCCTACGGGGTTTCGCAAGCCAAAGGCCAAGGTTTCTTGCCCTGATCCATCTAAGTTCATCACTTGAACTGAGGCACGGGGAAGCGGTTCTTCACTGGCATTGCTGCGAGAACCAATCGACACATAAAGTTGTCTTTTATTAGGAGAAACAATGACATTTCTCGTCCAATGTTGCCGATACCCTCCCCCTGGCAAATCAGCAATTTTTTCTCCCATTCCGGTTAGTTGGGCTTGCCCTTTTTCATAGGAATAACGACGGACTTCATTATGATTTCCGAGAAAAAAACTATCTTGAGTAAATGCCATGCCAAAGGGAATATCTAACCCATTTTCGGCATTGGCAAATACTTGGGATACCTCAGCCACCCCATCGTTATTGGTATCTTTTAATAAACGAATCCGATTTTGCCGAGTTTCCGTCACCAAAACATCGCCAGCGGGGGTTAAGGCTAGCCAGCGCGGTTCATCTAAGTTATCGGCAAAAACATTCACCCTAAATCCTTCCGGAACCTTCAACGTGGGGTTTTCCGGAATGGGCGTTACTTGAGGAGGCTTAGACGCACTTTCCGTCGCAAACGGTTCCGGCAACCCTTCAATGGTAATACGGATGGGTTGCGGATTCAGAGGTTGGGTGGAAATGAGTGGTTTCTGCTTAGTAAGAGTCGATTGTTTTTTAACCGCTGATGGCTGTTGCTGGGATGAACTGGCATTTGGGGACATGTTGTCGCCACACGCCCCAATTCCTAGTAAGAAAATAGACCCGATTAAGACAATTGCGTTTTTCATTCAGGCTGTTCTTCTGCCTTTAAGGCGCTATTTTTAGGCAGGTTTTCTCTAGCAGAATTCGCGGAAAAGGTGTAACCTTTATAAGTTTGCATTATAGCACTGGCGATCGCGACGATTTCCATATCGGGATCTTGTAAAGCCAATTGTAAAAAGGGAACCGCTGCTTGCGAATGCACTTTTCCCAGCGATTGTATGGCTTGTTTCCGAACCCAAGAATCGGAATCCTGACTAAGAGTTCCTAACCATTGAATCCCTTTTTCCACTTCCGAATCAACGGGTTGTTCCTCAATTATTTTTCCTAAAGATAAAGCGACAATTCCCCGAATCCGAGCATCTTCATTGAGTGTATAAGATTGGATTTGAGGAATGTCTTTACTATTGCGATGATTTGCTACCGTTATTACCTGTTCAGCTATTGCTTTTTTTTTTGATCTTCTTCGTTGTCATCAAAGAGATCAAATAGGGTATCTAGTTCCTCATCTTGATTATTGCGGTTGGATTGGTTTGTTGTTGTTTGATTGCTTTTCTCTTCTGATTCTGAAAATAAAGAATCTAATTCTTCGATATCATCTTTGCTGGGTTTTTGAGTTGTACTCTGGGATGATGTTTGTTCTGAGTCAACATCGGCAAACAAGCGATCAAATTCGTCATCCTCTTGTTGTGTCGATTGATTTTGAGAAGCGGTTGCACTTTCTTCCTCATCGAAATCAGCAAATAAGCTATCAAATTCATCTTCTTGCTGCGTTGATGATTGCGAGGTTTCAGCAAATTGTGAACTCGATTCTGATTCTTCTTCAAAGAAAAATTCGTCTAATTCTTCCACTTCTTGTTGAGAAGCAGTACTGGTTTCACTCGCGTCATCTTCAAAGAGATTGTCGAATTCATTGGTTTCAGTTTGTTCACCAGAAGAAGTCGTTGGCGTTGTTTCTAAGTTAGTGGAAGATTGGGCGGTTGATTCTTGCTGAAAAGCGGCCAATTGTTCAACCATTTCTTCGTCAGAAAGGTTGGTATCTTCTAATTCTTGAAAACTGGTTGACTGGGCTTGTTGTTGAGAAACGCCGCTTTCTTGGGGGGTAAAGTCGGTGTCAGGTTCTGAAAAAGCCGTGGGTTGTTCTAGGCTTTCTTGTTCCGTAAAGCCCGTATCTTGCGGGGTAAAATCGGTATCTGGTTCTTGAAAGGTTGTTTGCGTTTTGGTTTCAACAAACTCAGTGGTTGTAGTTGTTTGTGAGGGGGAATCATTTTCGAGTTCGCGAACTCTTTCTTGCACCGTTGCCAGTTGTTGGTTAAGCTGTTCAATGCGCTCTTCATACTGGCTTTGGATTTGCGCGATCGCGTTTTCTTTTTCTTGTTCTAAAGCGTTGATTTGTTGTTGATAGTCATTATTGGTGCGTTCGAGTTCATTGCGTAACTCTTCGATCTGAGTTTGAGAATTTTGTTCGTTAGCTGATTCTTGACGGGCTTGTTCAAGCTGATTGCGCAACTCTTGAATTTCTGCTTGAGATTTCTCTTGTGCTGCCGCCACTTCTTGCTGTACTCTGGTTTCTACTTGTTGCTCAATTTGGTTTTGGTAATCTTGTTGCAACCGTTGCGTAGTTTCCTCAATGCGTTTTTGATGATCTTGTTCTAATTGTTTTTTCTGATCATCTAGTTGTTTTTGATGTTTCTCTTTTAGTTGGGTAATCTGACTTCTCATGAAGAGAACAACAGCGCCGCCGCCAACGAATAGACCAATAATGAGACCGATAATAATCGCGCCAATATTCATTTACTTTTCTCCTTTGATTTCAACGATGATTTTTCTCATTGAGCTTAACACTAATGGTTAACCCAACAACTTAACAATGCTGGCTTAACATGTCCCTAAAAATTTTACCGATTCTGTGTCACTAATATTTCCCTAACCAGAAATTCAATCGATCAAACTCACACCGTCCCAACTTATGAAATATTCGTTAACTCCCCTTGTCTCCGGCGTCATTGTTGCTATGACCAGCAGTTTAAGTTTTCCCGCCTGGGGAGAAAGCAAGGAAGATCTCGTGTTGGTTTATCCGCCGCAACAACATGAAACCACTGCTGAACAGATTTTTTTGATTGGCAGTGCCCCTGGACCCGTCTTTGTCAATGGTAACCCCATTGAACAGAGTACGGATGGCCATTTTGCCCCTAGCTTCCCCCTAAAGATGGGAAAGAACCAGTTTCAGGTGCGTTACCAGGACCAAGAAATTTCCGTGGAAGTCACGCGAGTTTCTCCAGTGCCGCAACCCCCTCCCGAAGGAGGCTTCGCACCCAATTCTCTCACTCCTGCTTCACCTTTGGCGCGTTTGCCGGGAGAATCCATTTGTCTAGACGCAATTGGATCCCCGCAAGGAACCGTGTCGGTAAGGCTCAATGACCGAGTCATTCCCCTAACGGAACAACCCCGACATGCCCTTCCTCCCAACTATGCGGTGTTAACCGGGAAGAATCAACCCCTTCCTGAGTTTACCCAACTTTACCGCGGCTGTTTCACTGCGCCACAAGATCCTGGAAATTTAGGCAACCCGATTTATCGCATGAAGCTGGGAGAAAAAACGATTACCGCCTCTGATACAGCACCGATTAATATTCTTTCGCCAGAAGACTTGCCCGTGATTGAAGTAACCGCAGAAGCCGGGGTGGCGCGCACTGGCCCTGGAACGACCTATTCCCGGCTGACACCGCTTCCCCAAGGAACCATGGCGACGGTGAATGGGCGCGAGGGGGAATGGTTGCGTCTGGCGTATGGCGCTTGGATTAAAGCGGAACAAACCCAAGTTCAACCGAAGGCGACCCCTCCTCAGACTTTGATTCGCAGTATCCAAGGGGAACAACAAGAAGATGCCACCGAGATTAGGTTTCCGTTGCAAATTCCTGTTCCCGTTACTGTGAACCAAGGTAATGATACCTTTACCCTGACCCTTCATCACACAGTTTCCCAAACCAATACCATCCGCTTAGATTCAGATCCCCTGATTCAACGCTTAGATTGGGAACAAGTGAATCCAGAAACGGTGAAATATACCTTTCATTTGAAGTCCGACCAACAGTGGGGCTATCAGTTGCGTTACGAGGGCAGTGAATTAATTTTATCCCTGAAGCATCCCCCAGAGACGAACAGTAGGACATCTCAACCCCTGGCAGGGATGAGGATTCTGTTGGATCCCGGTCATGGGGGGAAAGAGTTAGGCGCTAAAGGGCCGACAGGATATCCCGAGAAGGCCGTCAACTTGACCGTGTCTAAGCTGTTGCGCGAGGAGTTGGAAAAAATGGGCGCTACCGTTTACATGACGCGAGAAACTGATCGGTTTGTTTCTTTAAAAGAACGAGTGGCCATGATTAATCAACTTCAACCCGCGATCGCGCTCTCCATTCATTATAATGCTCTTCCTGATGATGGGGATGCCATTAATACCTCCGGCATTGGCGCTTTTTGGTACAATCCCCCTGCCCATGACTTAGCCAACTTTTTACACAATTATTTAGTGGAAGAACTGAATCGGTCTTCCTATGGCGTTTATTGGAATACCCTAGCCCTCACTCGCCCTCACACCACCCTTGCGGTACTCTTAGAATTAGGCTTTATGATTAATCCTACCGAGTTTGAATGGATTACCAATCCCGAAGATCAAGAACAACTGGCTGATACCCTAGCAGAAGGGATTCAAGTTTGGTGGGAACACAAACAAGAAACGGGCAGCGCTGAGAATTCCCAACGCTAACCCAAACGATTCATGGCTAATCAGGGGCTAGTTATTGATTAGTCCAACCTTTGTCGGCTTGGGAGAGAACATAGGCAGCGACATCGCGAATCTGTTCATCGCTGAGTCGTCTCCCGTAAGCAGGCATCGCGTTTTTACCATTTCTAACTTGGTGCGCGATCGCCTCCATGGAATCCATGTTATACTTTTCTAAAGCATCTTTGCCCAAGTGTTTATTAGCAATTACCGTATTGATGCCACCCCGGTGGCACTGCGTGCAATTGGCTTCTGCTAAGAAGACTTGCTTGCCATTTTCCAAATCAGCAGCCTCCCGAGATAAGATAATGTTGCTTTCTTCTTCCTCTTCCTCTTCCTGAGGTTCAGGCTGTTGACTCATTTGCTGATTGTTTTCCTCAGAAGTTTCTGTCATTTCCTGAGGAGATTGGGACTGGGCGGGAGGGCTATCTTGGGCATCGGAACTGCTGCATCCCACCACGAAAAAAGCAAGGACAACAAAAACGGCAAGCACTTTTTTCAGCTTCATCGAATCACCTCCTTAATTTTTGGATTCTGCGACTTCATGGCGTAAAATGTTTTCGATTTCAGTTTGGTTTCTGGCTACTCGATCGCTGACCCAGTTGCCGACAAACGCATCCAAAGAGAATAGTCCTGCCCCATTGACGGTAAAGAACAAGAAGGCTGCGGCGTAAATGCTAGCTAATTCTAAATAGGGGACACTGAAGCCGGCAACTAATACGTGATGATAAATAGCAACCGCCATGGTGGCGAAATTTAGCAGGGCCGCCGGTCGTGTCAATAGCCCGACTGCAACCAAGGGGGCGGCAATCAATTCCGTGTAACCGGCAACATAACTGAAAAAGATGGGAAATGGCAGACCAATCACTTCCACATAAGCATTGGCAAAGGATTCAATATCAGCGAGTTTATCAATGCCGTTGTGAATCATGAAAAGTCCGATCACTACTCTTAGCACGGCCCATGTTCCTTGCGACCAATAATTGGGTGTTAGGTTAGAGCCAAAGAGTGCCGAGAGCAACTGTTGCATGAGCTGAACACCTCCTGCTGATTAAGAACCGTTATTATCTATTTTATAATCATTTAGTTATATTAACAATAAAAAATACTTTTACGGGGACAGCTCTAATTGATACTGTTGCTGTAGCGCCCATAATTTCCCACTGGCTTCTTCTGCATTTTGGGCGAGTTTGGCAAATTCGAGAAAGCGTTTTATTTCTTTGCGCAATAAGTTTCGTTCCACTTCCCAGGTTTCTCGGTCAAGCTGGGGAGGAACTACAATCATATCGAAAATCGTTGCCTTTTCCTTGCCGGGATGAGGCCGTAAAACGCGGCCGCGGCGTTGGATAAACTGCCGGGGATTGCCAGTACTGGCTAAAATAACCCCATGGCGAATTGCTGGGATATCCACCCCTTCATCCAAACAGTGAATGGCAACTAACCCTTGCAGTTCTCCGCTTTCAAACTGTTGGCGCAGTTGTTCTCTCTCTGGAAGCGGTGTTTCGGCAGTGTAGCTGTGAACGCGGAATCCCAGTTCTTTGCCCAGAAGGCGAGTCACGGCAGCCACTTGCCGGTAAGTCGGGCGAGAGGGGGTTTCCATGGCGCCATCCCCGCAGTAAAATAAAGTATGGCTGGTGTGGAGGCGATTGGCCATTAAACGGGCGAGTGTCTGGAGTTTATTCTGAGCCGTTCCCACTAAGCGCGATCGTTGCATGAGTAAAGCGGTTAAGGTTTCATTGGCACTCAAGTTGGGATTGTCTGCTAAGGCCCAACCAATGCGCCGGGTTAACTTGGCATAGGCTAAGGCTTCTGATGCGGTCAGTTCCACAAATAAGGGATAATACTCGTAAGGCACTAACGCTGACTGCGCGATCGCGCTTTTTAAGGTAAACTGCGGTTCGAGGACGCTGCCAAAATACTCAAAAACCGCATCAGTACCTGTTTCATCAAAATATCGTTCTGGGGTGGCCGATAATCCCAAGCGCAACCCAATTTGTTGAGGCAGACTGGCAACTAAACGGGGCGACCCTAAATGATGCGCTTCATCCCCCACAATTAAGGTTTTTTCGGGAAAGTAACGGAGTTGCGACTGGAACCCCTCACCAATCAGAGTCGCATTGGTGGCAATGACCGTTAGAAATTTCTGAGTCCCCTTGGCCAGATGATACAGTTGCTGGGATAACTCCCGTTGCCATTGTTCAACTCGCTCAAATGCCAAAATGGGCTTTAGATGGAACCGTTCGCATTCCCGTGCCCATTGCGTGACCAAATGACGATAGGGACACACCACCAACAAAACCTGTAAGCCAATTTTCTCATACAATTCCGTCGCGATCGCGAGGGCCGTAATGGTTTTGCCGCTGCCAGTGGCCATTTTCAGCATGCCCCGTCCCCGATTGCGAAACCAATTCACCACCGCCTGTTTCTGATAGTCCCTTAACACAATGGAATCAGGCAACTGAGGCGTTCCCCAACCTTGAAAGTTATAATTGCCTCTGCTTTCACCAACAGTGGTTGCAGGAATTGTCTGGTGTTGAAGCGCAACTGTTCTGAAACGATGACGCTGTTCGTATGCTGTCGCCAATGCCTCCCAGTTAATCGTCAGTTGAAAATCGCTCATCCTACCGCCTCCGTCCTGATGTCTTTTATTTTATCGCGCTCTGATTGAAACTGAGATTACATTTAATTTTGTTTTGGAATTGGGTAATAATGTGATAAGCAGACGGAAGCGGTTAATGATTTATGATCAAAAACGCACTGAATTCTGGCAGATTTGATGAAACGCATGGAAGCCGTTTTAGGGGATATCACCAAACTTGAAGTAGACGCGATTGTTAATGCTGCCAATTCCAGCTTACTAGGCGGCGGCGGTGTTGACGGGGCAATTCATCGCGCTGCGGGACCGGAATTGCTAGAAGAGTGTAAAACCCTAGGCGGTTGTGCCACAGGAGAGGCGAAATTAACAAAAGGGTATCGCTTGCCAGCCCGTTTTATCATTCATACGGTGGGTCCGGTTTGGCAAGGGGGAAATCAAGGAGAACCTGAGTTATTAAGTCAATGCTACACTAATGCCTTGCAAATTGCAGAAGAAAACCAGTTAGCATCAATTGCATTTCCAAGTATCAGTACCGGGGTTTATCAGTATCCGAAGCAGGCAGCTGCCGAAATTGCTGTGAAGGTGTGCGGCGAACAATTACAACACATGACTCATGTGCAAAACGTCATTTTCTGCTGTTTTAGCCAAGGGGATTATGACATTTACGCGAAGCTATTATCTGAGAAGAACCAATAACATGATAGCTATCAAATGCTTTTTACGGTAAACCCTAATTATTGGTTCGGTTTTCCCTACCGACAATGCCTTGCCTAATTTCCCATCCTAGAAACCGAATTAGGAGGACAAATGCAGTGCAAGCAGTTGGAACCTTAGCGAGGAGGTGAAGACTGTATGGCACTCACCCGTTGGAACCCTGCAACCGAACTGGACTTCTTCCGTCGTCAAATGGATCGCCTGTTCAACGAAATGACGGGCGACCGCGCCATTACTCCTCAAATTGGGCAACCTGCCATCGAACTCAATGATGCCGGCAACGACGTCGTGCTAAAAGCACAAGTGCCGGGTATCAACCAAGATGACTTAGATATCACTGTCAACCGTGACTCTGTAACGATTAGTGGCGAATTCCGCCACGCTGACGACGGAAAAGAAAGCTACGGTTCGGAATTTCAATATGGTCACTTTAGCCGTACCATCGGCTTACCGGTTGCAATTCAACAGGACCAAGCAGAGGCTGATTACACCAACGGGATTTTAACGCTCCGCTTACCGAAACTCGAGCAAGTGGCTAATCAGAAGGTAAAAATCAACCTGGGTAGTCAGTCTCAGCAAGCCATTGCAGGATCCAGCGACCAGTCCTAACAGATAAAACCTCCTAATGATATCGCCCTCTTCCGGAAGGGAAGGGGGCATTTTTGATGGTCAACTAACCGCTATGACCCGGAATTGGTAGGGGAGAACCAGGATTCGCCCCTACTGACAACTGATCTTGGAGGCTAGTTACTTACCCATTCCCAATTGTTGGGCTTTTTGATAGACTTTCCCTTCCGTTAACAGGGCAGGGGCAATTACCACCTCCACCTGTTGCATTTCCTTAAGGTTTTTCGCCCCTAAGGTTCCCATACTCGTTTTGAGAGCGCCTAACAAGTTGTGAGTGCCATCATCGAGTCGTGCCGGACCAGTGAGAATTTCTTGCAAGGTGCCAGTGGTGCCAACACTGATTCGGGTTCCCCGAGGTAAAACCGGGCTAGGGGTTGCCATGCCCCAGTGAAAGCCTTGTCCAGGGGCTTCCGCTGCTCTGGCAAAGGGAGACCCAATCATGACGGCATCGGCGCCGCAAGCAATACACTTACAAATATCGCCACCGGTGACCAAGCCGCCATCGGCGATAATGGGCACATACTTGCCGGTTTCTTGATAGAATTGCTCTCTGGCAGCCGCGCAGTCAGCAACGGCAGTGGCTTGGGGAACCCCCACGCCTAGAACCCCGCGAGAGGTACAAGCAGCGCCAGGACCAATGCCTACGAGAACCCCAGCAGCGCCAGCTTGCATTAAGTCATAGGTGACTGCTTCGGAAACACAGTTCCCTAATACAACCGGCATGGGCATTTTTTGGCAAAATTCGGCTAAATCCAAGGGCGCTATCGATTCTGGGGATAAGTGCGCCGTGGAGACAACTGTTGCTTGCACAAAGAAGACATCGGCACCCACTTCGGCAACAGCATCCCCATATTTGGCTGCCCCGGCAGGGGTGGCACTGACAGCAGCGATTCCCCCTTGGGATTTAATTTCACTGATGCGCTTTTTAATCAATTCCGGCTGAATCGGCGCTGAATACAGTTCTTGCATCAAGCCGACAAACTCGCTTTTGCCCACAGAGGCAATCCGTTCCAAAATGGGGTTAGGGTCTTCGTAGCGGGTTTGAATGCCCTCTAGGTTCAAAACCCCTAAACCTCCCAATTCTGAAAGCAATACCGCCATTTTGACATCAACGACCCCATCCATGGCACTGGCAATAATGGGAATTTCCCGTTGAACATTCCCAAGTTGCCAACTCGTATCCGGCAAACTGGGATCTAATGTCCGTCGTCCCGGAACCAGGGCAATTTCATCGATTCCATAGGCGCGACGTGCTGTTTTTCCTTGACCAATTTGAATATCCACACTCATAACTAACTACCCGTTCCCAAAGCTGTTCCCACAGATTAGCAAATTTTGGCATCGAATCTGCTGATCGTTATAATGGTCACTTTCTAAGCAACCAAGTTAATGATCGCGTTTTGGATTTAAGCATATAATTATACCTTTACTTCCCGAGTAATGTGCAAGGGATTTTTAGCCAAGCAACGATAAAAAACGAATTAAAATTAGCATGAAGGAGAGACTCACCGGACAAAACTTATTAAGCCTCGCTGACTTGAATGCCGGGGAACTGCAACAACTGCTGCAATTAGCCCAGGAAATGAAAGGGGGCTTCCGACCTAAGCCAGCACAAAACCGCGTGTTAGGTCTCTTGTTCTACAAGGCTTCTACGCGCACGCGAGTGTCTTTTAGTGTCGCAATGTATCATTTAGGGGGTCAAGTGATTGACTTAAACCCCCAATCAACTCAGGTAGGGCGCGGTGAACCCATTCAAGATACGGCACGGGTATTGGCGGGCTATTTAGACGCGATCGCGATCCGCACCTTTGCCCAAAGCGATCTCGAACAGTTTGCCGACTATGCTGATATTCCCGTCATTAATGCCTTAAGCGATTTAGAACATCCCTGTCAAGTGCTTGCCGATTTATTAACCATTCAGGAAACTTTTGGCACCTTAGAAGGGTTAACTTTGACCTATCTGGGGGATGGCAATAATGTTGCCCATTCTCTGCTGTTAGGCTGTGCTTTAGCCGGCGTCAATATTCGGGTGGCGACCCCAAGTGACTATCAACCGGAACCGGCGATTGTCGAACAAGCCAAAGCCTTGGCGAAATCCGACACGGAAATTGCTGTGACCAATGAACCGGAAACCGCCGTACAGGGGGCACAAGTCCTCTATACCGATGTTTGGGCGAGTATGGGACAAGAAGATTCTGCGGATCAGCGTTTCCCCGTGTTTCAACCCTATCAAGTCAATGAGCAGTTGTTAACCTTCGCCGCACCGGAAGCCATGGTTTTACATTGTTTACCGGCGCATCGGGGGGAAGAAATTACCGAAGCGGTATTGGAATCAGCGCGATCGCGCGTTTGGCAACAAGCGGAAAATCGCATGCATGCTCAAAAAGCCTTACTTGCCAGTGTCTTGGGGTTGCTGGATTAATCGGTTTTCTCAGTCTCACTAACTGGGCTTTCTTCCAGCAGTTCCACGATTCCGGTTTGTCCGTCAATTTTCACCGTTTGACCGTCTTGGAAGAGGCGAACCGCATCGGGGATATCCATAACCGCAGGAAGCCCATATTCCCGAGCAATAATTGCCCCATGGGACAATCTTCCCCCCACTTCCGAAATCAAGCCGCCTGCCTGGGCAAGCAAGACACTCCAACCGGCATCGGTATGGGGAACCACTAAAATGGTGTCTTGATCGACAGTATCCGCTTGGGAAAGGTCGCTAATGACTTTAATCCGGCCAATGGCTTGTCCGGAACTGGCAGCAATCCCTTGCCACCGTTGTTGAGAGGCGAACTGGGGAGAGGCAATCACGCGATCGCGCTGGGGGGGATTGCCATAAACCACATAAGGCACTGCGGGCAGTTTCTCATCCTCGCTAAAGTTGGAACGGCGAGCGGCAATCCGTTGCGGAATCTCTTCAGACAATTTCGGGTCGTCGTTTTTGATTAGATGACGAATTTCCGATAATTCCAGGAAAAAAATCTCCCCTTGTTCCGTTAGCAATCCCGTCTGCAACCAAATCTGTTCTAAAGCGAGAAAACTCCATCGCAAATGCGCTAACAAGCGATTATACACTTCGGCCACTTGCGCTTTCAGATTTAATCGCCGCTGTACGGTTTTCTCTTTCCAACTTTGATGGAACTGAGAGACAGTGTTGTTGCTGGGTTGGGTTTGTTCATTGAAGAAAAATTGAGTAAATAAAGACCGGGCGGAACGGGGATTTTCCTGCCAACGGGGAACGGCAATATCGGTCGCAGTTTCGCTTAAATAGCCATAACGCTGGACCCAGTCTTGAAATTGCTCTAGGATGCTATCGCCATCGGGCAATTCCGCTAACATGGCAAACAACGAGGGGGCACTCATGGATTCAATTTGATCCATGGGCACTAAATTTCTGGCATCTTGGGCAATTTGCGCTAAAGCTTGACTGGAGGCAATTTCCGGGACTTGGCTATAGTCTAAAGTGTCATCGTCCACCTTAAACAACCCCTTGCGCAGGGAAAAACTCAACGGGGCAAGGATATTGTAATAAGTCGCGGTATGAAGCGCGGTGAGAATATTTTCGATGCGGCTTAATAAGGCTTTAGCGGATAATTCGCTGGCATCTTGGCTTTGCAATTCTTGCAGGGTGGGATTGAAGAAGGCCTCCTGTTCGCGGCAAAAATCTTTCTCTAAACGCCATTCTCGCCCGGCTAAACGGAGTAATCCCGGTAGGTTGCGCAGTGTGGAGAGAACCGAGGGTCGTGTAAATTTAGCCCCTCGGGTGAGGAATTCTAAACTCTCTGCCGGCAATCCCATGCGGCGAAAGAGTTTCCCTAAGAGGGTGGCATTAAAATAAGCCCGACTGTAATGCAGGGTTGCCGTTTCTGTAAATTTAAAGCCCTTGGCGCGATGGCCAAGCACCACCGTAAATAATTTTCCCCAGACGCCGCAAGTTAGCGGCTGATTAATTGACCAAGTGAGGGGGCGAATTAACCCCGGAATGACTTCTGCAGCAATTTTTCGCGTCCAAATGGGCTGTAAATTGGTAATGGGACGACTTTGCAAAATCCAAAGTTTTTCCCCATCATAGGTCCATTCAATATCTTGAGGAACGCCATGATATCGCCTTTCCAGTTCCCGTGCCAAACTGGCGACATCTTCGAGAATGGACTGGGGAAGGTCCCCTTCTCCTTCCACTCTCGGCGGCGATTCTTGATAAACCACGCGATATTGTTGCGGCGTTACTTCTCCGGATACCACAGCGGCAGCTTCGCCAGGCAGGGCTTCCACTAAGACAGCATCTTCCATTTGATTGACGGGATCCCGACTAAAGGCGACGCCAGAGAAGACGCCTTGAATTTGTTGTTGTACTAAAACGGCCATTTCTGACTCTTGTTGTTGTTGCAGGCGACGATATTGGGCGGCAGTGGGATGATTATAAGAAGCCTGACATTGCAAAATGCCGTCTTTTAAAGCTTCTCGGTTGGTAATATGGGAAATGGTTTGATATTGTCCGGCCGCTGATTGTTCTAGGGTGTCTTCCCCAACGGCAGAGGAACGAACAATCAAGGGATTGTTATCCGAGGGTGAGGCTAATTCTAGCAAAGGTTGCGGATCATCTCCTGCCGGGAGAACCCAACCGGGGGGAACCGGATATCCCCAACGTTTCAGTTGAGAGAGGGTGGCCGCTTTTTGTCCGACTTTTTTGGCGGTTAGGTCATCATCTAGGGAACAAATGGCGCTATCCCCCCGAAAAAATTTGAACATGGTGTTATTTTGCCCTGCTTTGGTGGGTAAATCCAAGTCATCGGGAATTCGATAGTAAATCGCAAATAATAAGAGAGACAGCGCGATCGCGCCCATGATTCGCGGCGGATCATCGATATGCAATAAGCCTAAAATCAGAGGCATCAAGACTAACATGCCATTGCGCCCCGCCACGCGATCGCGGAAAATCGTGAAACTTATGCCGCCAATGAGAACAATGAATCCGGTGGCAATGGGATCATGAACGGCAATTCCCCACACGACATTGGTGGTTCCCGCGCCTTTGCCGCCCCAATAGCGTCCAATTACCAAGGCAATTAAGGCGACTAATTCCCATACCGGTTCCTGGGGAAAAAAGCCCCGTGCCAACAATACCGCGGCGATGCCTTTCCCGGCTTCTGAGAGAACCGCTAAAATTCCGGCTAGTTTCCCGCCATGATAAAACGCCGCTGACACCGAAATATTGCCCGTTCCCAGGCGTCTTAAGTCCTGACCGGTTAAACTGACCGTTAGCCAGTGAATTAGGGGTAATGCCCCTAAAATCGGGCAAAGAACGAAAATGAGGAAAGCCCCCCACAGTTGCGCCATAGTCATAATTGGTTATCTAGGCCATTGACAATTGATAATTAAAAATTGATAACTCGGATGATGACAATCTAAATAATAAATTGTTAATGATAAATAAGGAATAATTATTGATCCATTTTAGATTAGAGTCTCTCCTGTCAGTTTAAAATTCATCCCGCCATGAATACCAACAAAAACCATTCATCTCGGCATTGGGATAATCAATCCTGGATTAACGCGATCGCGTCGGCTTGGCAAAATACCACAAATCGTTTTCAAAATTTTCTCCCGTTCCAAAAAGCGACAAAAAAAGTAACACAGTGGTTTACCGTTTCCGAAGAAGAAGTTGCTGAAATTTTAGAACGAGTTCGGGCAGAACTCCCCACAACAGAAATTATTTTAGTTGGAAAACCCCAAGCTGGCAAAAGTTCAATTGTTCGGGGATTGACAGGGGTCTCTGCGGAAATTGTCGGCCAAGGATTTCGCCCTCACACCCGACACACAGAACGTTATCCTTATCCTTCCCAAGAGTTGCCCTTAGTTATCTTTACCGATACGGTCGGGTTAGGGGATATTCCTAACAATACACCAGAAATTATTCAAGACTTGCAAACTAATTTAGATGCCAGTGAAAGCCATCGCGCTCGCATTTTAATTTTGACGGTTAAAGTCAATGATTTTGCCACAGAAACCTTGCAAAAAACTGCAGAAGAATTACGGCAAAATAATCCCGATGTTCCTTGTTTATTAGCAGTCACTTGTTTGCATGAAGTTTACCCCTCACAGGTAGAAAATCACCCCGATTATCCGCCTGAATTCGAGACAGTTCAACGTCCCTTTTATGCTATTCAAGAAACCTTTTCCGGCTTATACGATCGCGCTGTTTTAATTGATTTTACCCTAGAAGAAGATGAATATACGCCTGTTTTTTATGGGTTGGAAGCCCTCCGCGATCATTTAGCAGAATTGTTGCCGGAAGCCCAAGCCCAAGCCATGTATGATTTATTAGATGAGTCTGCCGGCGATCGCTTAGGGAACTTGTATCGGGATGTGGGAAGACGGTACATTCTAGCTTTTTCCATTATTGCTGGAACGGTTGCTGCAGTACCGTTGCCCTTTGCCACGATGCCAGTGTTAACAGCGCTGCAAGTTTCCTTGGTGGGATTGTTAGGAAAATTGTATGGCCAAACTTTATCTTTTTCTCAAGCTGGCGGCATTGTTAGCGCGATCGCGGGGGGATTTTTTGCGCAATTAGTCGGCCGAGAATTGATTAAATTTGTGCCAGGATTTGGCAGCGCGATCGCGGCGTCTTGGGCGGCTGCCTATACTTGGGCTTTAGGAGAAGGGGCTTGTGTTTATTTTGGGGATTTAATGGGCGGCAAAAAACCCGATCCGGAAAAGATTCAATCGGTTATGGAAGATGCGTTTGAACAAGCCAAAGAACGGTTTAAAAAACATTGATTATTAAATGTTTTC
>JBDGQV010000163.1:18498-20493 GCA_042218725.1 Halothece sp.
AAAAAATAACTATGATACAGTTAAAGATTTGGCAATGGATTGTTTTAGCAATTCCCTTTATTTTAATAATTCTGTTTCTGTTGGCGGCAGCAGGATGGCAAATTCAAGAATGGGGAATTAGTTGGATTTGGGGCATTTTCATGTTGGTTTTCCTCGGTTGGCGCTGGCTATTAGTCAGGTGGACAAAACCCGTTTTTGAAGACGTGGAAACCATCACCGAAAAAGTTAATAAAGAATTGGAAGCAACCAAAGTTGATACTGCCGACGACGACACCATTAATCAGCAAGTAGAAACCGCTTTACAAACAATTTTAACCGACGCCCAAAACGATCCTCCCATCTGGGAAGATTGGCAATTATTTTGGCATCGCTGTCAGGAAGTTGTCAGCGCGATCGCGCAGATTTATAATCCAGAAACTAAGTATCCTCTGTTAAATATCTATATTCCCCAAGTTTATGGCTTAATTCGCGGCACGGTAGACGATTTGGATCAGTGGATGGCAACCCTTTCCCCTGCCCTCAATCGCGTCACTGTGGGACAGGCTTACCGGGCTTATGAAACGTATCAACGAGTGCAACCCTCTGCCCAAACGGCCTTAAAAGTCTGGAGTTGGGCGCAATGGGCAATTAATCCGGCAGCTGCCTTAGCAAAGCAAGTCAGTAAAAGTTCCACGCAACAAGCCAATCAAGAATTGCTAGGCAATCTCTCGCAAGTTTTACGTCAAGCGGCATTGAAGCAATTAGCCCAACGGGCAGTTGCCCTCTATAGCGGCAAACAACCTGCAGCCACATCACTTTCGGCAACGAAACCGCCACAGCAAGAGTTTCCGCAAGCCAAAACCCAAACAATTCAAGAAATCCTGGAAGAAGCGCAACCCCAAGCCGAAATGGAACAAAAACCGGCCAATCTGCTGCTCATTGGGCGCACAGGGGCAGGGAAAAGCAGTGTGATTAATACCTTGTTTCAGTCACAGCAAGCGACCGTGGATGTATTGCCCAGTACTGACAAAATTGAAAGTTACCGCTGGGAAAGCATCAGCGGCGACAGCTTAACCCTTTGGGATACCCCAGGCTATGAACAAGTGAGGGGAGGAGAGTTGCGGGAATTGGTATTAGATTATGCTGCGAGTGCTGACTTGTTGCTGTTAGTGACACCTGCCTTAGATCCTGCCTTAGCTATGGATCACCAGTTTTTGTCTGAAATTAAATCGGAAATTAATGATTTACCGACCATTACTGTTGTAACCCAAGTGGATCGATTGCGCCCGGTACGAGAATGGCATCCTCCCTATGATTGGGAAGAAGGGAATCAACCGAAAGAAAAAAGCATTCGCGAGGCAACCCAATATCGGCAGGAACAGTTGGAACAATTCTGTCAGCAGGTGTTTCCCTTAGTCACTTGGGAAGCCCAAAACAACCGTCAAGGCTGGAATGTTCAACAACTGTCGTTAGCATTAATAAATAGTATTGCCCCAGCCAAACAATTGCGGTTAGGAAAATTTCTGCGCGATCGCGAAGCCCGCAGTGTAACCGCTGCTAAGATCATCGACCGCTACACCAAACAGATGACCACTACCCAAGGCGTTACTGCCCTCCTTAAGAACCCTATTTTAGAATATCTTTCCACCTTTTCCACTGGGTCTCCTGCCCTTGGCAAACTGCTGATGGAACAAATTCCGGTGGAAGAATTGCCCCTGGTCATTGGTAAGCTACAAATGGCCTATGAATTATTTAATCTGTTTCATAGCGACAGTAAACTGTATGAATTTGATCTGCGATCGCTGTGGTCGTTATTATTAGATAATTCTGAGTCTCCTGAAAAAAATGCCTTTGCCTTTGGTCATGCGCTAATTGCCTATTGGACACAAGATTTGAGTCTCAATCAATTGCGGGAAAAATTTGAAGAATATTTGTCGTTGAATTAGTTATTGGTCATTAGTCATCAGTCATTAGTCATTGGTTACTCACACGAAGAACGAAGGACAAAGGACAAAG
>JBDGQV010000163.1:20593-28596 GCA_042218725.1 Halothece sp.
ACAAAGGACAAAGAACACAGGAAGTTTAACAATGAGTAAATTAGTTTTAGTCACCGGCATTAGCAAAGGATTAGGCCGCGCCATGGCCGAAAAATTTATTGCAGAAGGCTGTACCGTCATTGGTTGTGCCCGCAATCAAGAGGCCATTCAAGAACTCAATGAAACCTATGGCAAACCTCATCATTTTACAACCGTAGATGTCTCCCAAGAAGACCAAGTTAAACAATGGCGAGATAGTATTTTATCAGAGTATGATCCGCCAGAATTGTTAGTGAATAATGCCGGGTTAATTAATCAATCCACTGAATTTTGGAACGTTCCCACAGCAGAATTTGACCAAATTATTGATGTCAATATTAAAGGCGTGGCTAATGTCATGCGTCAATTTATCCCGTCGATGATGGAAAAACAACGGGGCATTATTGTTAATTTTAGTTCCGGTTGGGGACGGTCAACTTCTCCGCATGTTGCGCCATATTGTACCACAAAATGGGCCATTGAAGGATTAACGCGCGCGATCGCGCAAGAATTGCCCTCAACCATGGCAGCCATTCCGTTGAATCCCGGTATCATTCACACCGAAATGTTAGAAACCTGTTTCGGCAGCAGCGCTGCCAACTTTACCCCCATTGATGCTTGGGTGAAAAAAGCGGTTCCTTTCTTATTAAGTATTAAGGCGAGTCAAAATGGGCAGGCATTAACGGTTCCTGCTTAAATCGCTGGTTGCCGAGCATTAAATTCATTTAAAATTAAGCTAAATTGGGTGGACACTGGTCTTGCCCAAAGGATGACAATTACGCCGCATAACCATGAGTGAAGAAAGACAAAAGGTTCTCGAAGTGAACGATGCCTTTTATCGTGCCTTTGAGAAACAAGATATTACCTTAATGAATCAAACTTGGTGGCAAGGGGAAGGAAGCGTCTGTATTCATCCCGGCGGCAACATCATTCAAGGATGGGATGATATTCGTGCTTCTTGGGACAAAATATTTAAAAATACTGATTATATTGAAATTAATACAGAAATTGTGACCACAGAAGTGGATTATGCGGTTGCTTATGTCATTGTGATTGAAAATGTCATGCAAGTTCGCAATAAACGAAAGTTAGAAGCCAAATCGCTAGCCACCAATAGCTTTCGGAAAATGGCCCAACAATGGTATCTCGTTCATCATCATGGCAGTCCGATAATGTCGTGATCAATCGTGAAAACTTGCAACCGTTTCTCCTCAGTTTTTTGGCCAATTAGATAGGATCAAAAAAATATTTAATCATGACTATCAACCAGTTATCTATCCAGGATTCAAAACCAAACTTAATTAACCGTTCTCCGTTTTGGCAACTGGTTCATTGGATTGCAGATCCCCTTGATTTTCAAGATAAATATTATCAGAAATATGGGGATGTTTTTACGATGCATTTATTCGGACAAGATCCGGCAGTCATCATTAGCAATCCACAAGCGATCCAGGAAATTTTTAATAAAAAAGATAAGTTTGATGTGGGTCGTGCCAATAAACTGGCTGAACCCATCCTTGGCAAAAATTCTCTCATGTTAATGGATGGCAAACGTCACCAACGAGAACGAAAACTGTTAATGCCTTCCTTTCACGGGGAATGTTTAAAACGCTACGCTCAACAAATTTGTCAAATTACCGAGCAAGTTGCCAGCCAATTGCCAACGGGTCAAACCTTTATTGCTCGGACTACCATGCAAAAAATTAGTTTAGAAGTCATTATACAGATTGTCTTTGGGTTAACCAAAGGAGAACGTTATCAACAACTGCAACCCCTACTGACGGAATGGCTCAATTTAACAGCGTCTCCCCTACGCTCTAGTATGCTCTTTTTTCGCTTCTTGCAACAAGATTGGGGAAAATGGAGTCCTTGGGGAAGCGTCAAACAACGACAACAGAAAATCCATAACTTGCTTCAAGCGGAAATCGAGGAAAGACGGGCAAAAGGAGAGCAAAACGGGACTGATATCTTGAGTTTGATGATGGCAACCACCGATGAAAACGGTGTGCCAATGAGTGATGCCGAATTAAGAGATGAACTGCTTTCCCTGTTATTTGCTGGACATGAAACGACTGCCACTAGTCTGGCTTGGGCATTTTACCAAATCCATCAAAGAGCAGATGTCCGTGAAAAATTGCTCCAAGAATTAGACAGTGTCGAGAAAGATGCTGATCCCATTTCTATCTCGAAACTTCCTTATTTGACTGCAGTTTGCCAAGAAACCTTACGGATGTATCCGGTTCTCCCGGTGATTTTTCCCCGTATTGCCAAATCCCCCATTGAGATTGCCGGATATTCCTTTGATGCCGAAACGACCTTAATGCCAAGTGTGTATCTGGTGCATTATCGAGAAGATTTATATCCAGAACCTTATACATTTAAACCTGAGCGTTTTCTGGAACGCGAGTATTCTTCAGCAGAGTATTTTCCCTTTGGGGGTGGCAGCCGGCGATGTGTCGGGTATGCCCTTGCGCAGTTGGAGATGAAATTAGTCCTGGCAACGATTTTATCCAAATACCAACTTGCCTTGGCAGAGGAAAAGCCTCCTAAAATCCAACGTCGTGGGTTTACCCTTGCCCCGGCAGGAGGAATTTCCATGGTCATGAGCGGTCATCGATAATTAATTATTAACTGTTTGGCGAGAAACTTGAGTAAACGGGTTTGGGCAGAATGGAGAAAGAAATGATTGC
Source organism: Halothece sp. (assembly GCA_042218725.1). Classification (GTDB taxonomy): domain Bacteria; phylum Cyanobacteriota; class Cyanobacteriia; order Cyanobacteriales; family Rubidibacteraceae; genus Halothece. The sequence goes on from JBDGQV010000163.1 coordinate 23,302, forward strand.
CGGGAAAACTTTTTTTGCGGAACTCAGTTGCGGTGTGTTCCTGCCATCCCTTTAAGCCGCCATTGCGCGTTGCTGGATCGCACCAACCCCCCAAGGCAATAATTGGACACGGCAGGGGAGGTTGTTCCGTGTATTGATACGTTTCACAGACAGCAAAGTCAGCTCGTAAAATCGGCAACATTAATTGCATCATTTCTGGATCGTCGAGAACAGTGGTGGAGGTGCCTTTTAGCCAGCGCAGTTTCTTAATTAGTTCCTCATCCGGCAAGTTGTAAGTTGGCGACTCCTCTTCTTCTTGTTGAGGGGCGCGGCGACCGGAAACAATGAGATGCGTTGGCAGAGGCTGATTATTGTCTCGCAGCCTGCGAGTGAGTTCAAAGGCGATTAATGCCCCCATACTATGGCCGAAGAAAGCAAAGGGTTTATCGAGACGAGGGGTAATGATCGGAATGATGGTGTTGACCAGTTCCTGTAAATCGGTAAAGGGGCTTTCTTTCATGCGCCGTCCATGACCTGGCAATTCTGCTGGACAGAGTTCGATGGTGTTCGGTAGTTGGTTCGGCCAACTGCGGAAGATTTGGGCACTTCCCCCGGCATAAGGAAAGCAAAATAGACGGAGATTGGCTTGGGGATTGGGTGAGATGGGTTTGAACCACTGGTCAACGGTGGCAAACGTGTTAGTCATGTTCATGATTGGTTAAAACTTGGTTGAGTAGCGTATCGACTTCATGGGCAGAGAGTTCATTCAGTTCGGAAAGAAGGTCTTCCGTTTCTTCTCCTTGAGTGGAGGGAATGGTTTGCGGATCATCGGCGTTGTCGGCAGCAATCATAGACGCCAATCCGGCCACAGTGGGCGTTTCAAACAAGCGGTTTAACGGGAGTTCTTGTTGAAACCGATCGCGCAATGCAGAAATTATTTCCGTTGCCAACAGAGAATGACCCCCTAACTCGAAAAAGTCATCGTGAATGCCCACTGGTTCAATGCCTAGGAATCGTTGCCAGGTTTCAGCAATGATGGTTTCGGTTTCATTGCGCGGGGCAACATAGGAAACATCAAGATCCGGACGGGGATAAGTAGCAGAGGGCTGAGATTCCTCATCTTGCGAGGTTGGCGTTGCTAGCTCTTCCAGGGATTGCGGGGCAACACGGCGTTGAATGACCGTGGGCAAATCTTTGGTACAGACAATCACTTGGGGAGAAGCGACTCCCTGAAGGCGGCGGAAAGCTTCTTGCCCTTCTGAGGGGGAAATTCCCATTTCCAGTCCTTGGTCGCGGCGTTTTTGCAGCTGTTCGGGAATTGCAGTATTCACAGCCATTCCCACTTCCTGCCAAGTATCCCAGTTAATGGCAAGGGTGAGTTGACCTTTGCGGTGGGTGCGATAATAGGCAAAGCTGTCGAGAAAAGCGTTGGCGGCACAATAGTCTGCTTGACCCACACCCCCCATGACGGAACTCAGAGAGGAATTGAGAATCATAAAGTCTAAGGGCTTGTCGGCAAACAGTTCATCCAGGATGCGGGTGCCTTGCAGTTTTGATGAAAGCACCGTTTCTGCTTGTTCTGGGGATTTGAGTTGAATAATGCCACCGCCAGGGATACCGGCAGTATGAATCACGCCGTTGATGGTGCCAAAGCGGGTTTGGGCCTCTTGAACGGCCGTTTCCATGGAAGCGCGATCGCTGACATCAGCTGCTAAGACTAAAACCTCGGCCCCCTGTTCTTCCAAGGCTTGAACGCGACGAATTTTGTCGGCTACTGCATCATCCCCTTCTTCTCCGGTTAGCCACTCTTGCCACTCCGCGCGATCCGGCAATCCGGAACGACTGATTAAAACGAGTTTGGTGCGGGGGGTTTGCGCAATGGCATCGGCTAAGGCTAAACCAATGCCGCCTAATCCGCCAGTAAGGAAATAGACGCCTCCCTCCTGAATCAGTGAGGTGGTGGGTTCGGTCAGAGAAATCGGATCAAAGGTTTGTCGCCAACGATAACCATTGCGATAGGCAATTGCGGTATCGGCGGTGTCGCTGTTTATTTCGTTTAGCAACAGGTTGCTGAGAGACTCTCGTTGCCCGTCGAATGCCGTTGCATCAAGATCAATGACACGACAGGGCAGTTGCGGATACTCTTGCGAAATTACTTTACAAATTCCCTTTACCGTTGCTTTTTCTGGAGACAAGGGATCGGCACCGGTGACATCAAACTGTTCACTGGCAATCACGGTTAATGGCAGAGTTTCCGCGATTTCTTGCTTGCCAATTGCCTGGGCGAGAAACAGTAACTGATGGAAGCATGATTCGGCTTGTTGGGCATTAGGCGCAACATTCCAGAAATGGAGAAGCTTTTGGGGAAACTGATTCTGATCCGCTAGCGTCCGAAATAGGGTTTCATAGTCTTCTCGCGTATTGGGATTAATGTCATAAGCCTGTTCTCCTCGTTGCGTAAATGCAGTTCCGGCTTGCACAGTTACTACCTGGTTTCCCTGTTCTCGCAAGCGATGGGCCATGGTTTCTCCTAAGCCTGCGGCATCGAGAAAAATTAACCAAGATGCGGTTGCGGGGGAATGGGATTGAGGCGGTAACAGTTCTCGTTTCCAGGAGGGAACATAGAACCACTCACTGAGATTTCCATTTTTGCGCAGTTCTGATTCTGCGGAGATTTCACTCCCTGAGGAAGTAGGCGGATCAATCCAATAGCGTTGCCGTTGAAAGGGATAGGTGGGCAGGGGAAGCAACTGTCGGTTTTCTTCCCGATAAAATTCAGACCAATCAGGGGAAATCCCGTTTAACCACAGTTCTCCCAACGCTTGCAACATTTGCCCTTGATCTGAAGTTTGGGCTTTGGGATGGGGAAGGGAATGACTGAGTGTTGGTGTGGTTGCTTGCTGTTTGACTAAGGTGCTAAGGGTGGTTCCCGGTCCTACTTCCAAGAAAAAGCGTTCTTGTTGCAACAGTTCGCTAATGCCGGCAGCAAACTGAACCGTATGGCGCAGTTGCTTAGTCCAATATTCGGGATTGGTCGCTTGGTCGCTTGTCATCCAAGTTCCCGTCAAGTTAGAAATAAAGGGGATTTTGGGTGGATTTAACCGTACGTTTGCCACCTGAGACCGAAATTGGTCTAAGATGGGATTCATCATCGGGGAATGGAAGGCATGAGAGGTATTGAGCAAACGATGGTTGATGCCTTTGGTATCCAGTTGCGATTGCAGTTGTGTAATCGCGCTTTCTTCTCCAGAAACGACACATAACTGCGGGGCATTAATGACGGCTAAAGCCAGATCATCCCCTAACCAGGGTTCTATCTCGGAAGGAGATGCCGTAATACTCAGCATTTGTCCAGCCGGTAACGACTGCATCAGTTGAGCGCGTTGCACCACCAACCACAAAGCATCCGGAAAGGAAATGACCCCTGCCAGAGATGCCGCGACATATTCCCCAATACTATGTCCGATCATTGCTTGCGGTTGGATGCCCCAAGATTGCCAGAGACGGGCTAAGCTATACTCCAGGATAAATAACGCCGGTTGCGCGATCGCGGTTTGGGTGAGTTGTTGGTTTGCCGTTGCTTCCTCCCCTTCCGGCGGATAGAGAAGTTGACGCAAGTCAAGATTGAGTAATGATTGCAGTTGTTCTGCCCCAGCATCCAGCTGCTCTCGAAACACTGATTCGGTTTGATACAATTCTCGCGCCATGTTGACAAACTGCGCTCCTTGTCCGGGAAAGAGAAAGGTAACAGCAGGGGATTGGTCGGGACAAGATTGGGACGTTGTCTCTTGCAACTGAGTTACTGCAGATGCGACATCGGAACAAACCAGCATCTGCCGATGGGGAAAGGCTTTGCGACTGGTGTTGAGGGTATAAGCAACATCAGCAAGTTTGACATCAGGATAATTGGTCAGATAGTCGGCAAGGTTTTCCCTAGCTGTCGTGAGGGCAGTTTCGCTTTTCGCGGAGAGAAGGAGTAGTTGCCGGGAACGAGACTTGCTACTGGGAACAGGTGTTGGCGCTTCTTCTAACACCACATGGGCATTGGTGCCGCCAATCCCAAAGGAACTGACACCGGCCCGACGCGGGGTTTCTCCTGGTTGCCAAGGTGTGAGTGCCGTATTGACGAAAAAGGGGCTATTATCAAAATCGATTTCGGGATTGGGTTGTTGGAAATGCAAACTGGGGGGAATCGCTTGATGATGGAGGCTAAGAACGGTTTTAATGAGTCCGGTTACCCCCGCAGCGGCATCGAGATGTCCCACATTGCTTTTGACAGACCCTAACGCGCAATATCCCGTCTCTTGGGTGCCGGTTTGAAAGGCTTGTGTCAGGGCTTGCACTTCAATGGGGTCGCCTAAGGGCGTCGCCGTGCCATGGGCTTCGATATATTGGATGGTAGCGGGATCGATGTCAGCGACAAATAACGCTTCCGCGATCGCGCTGGCTTGACCGGTGACACTAGGTGCTGTATAGCCCACTTTTGCCGAGCCATCGTTATTGACCGCAGATCCTTTAATCACGGCATAAATGGTATTGCCATCGGCTTGGGCATCTTCTAACCGCTTCAAAACCACCATACCCGCACCGCTGCCGCCGACAGTTCCTTGGGCTTGGGCGTCGAAACTGCGGCAGTGACCGTCAGGAGAATAAATTCCTCCTTCTTGATAGTGATACCCCGCCAAATGGGGAACTTTCAGGGAAACGCCACCGGCTAAGGCAAGATCGCTTTCGCCGCTGAGTAAACTCGACACCGCAGAATGAACAGCCACTAGAGACGTGGAACAAGCCGTTTGTACCGTCACACTGGGACCGGTGAGATTGAGTAAATAGGAAATGCGGGTGGCGAGAAAATCCTTGTCATTGCCGATTAAGGTTTGAAATGCCCCGATTGAGTCCAGTTGATTCAGCTGGTGGTGCAGATTAAACAGCAAATAGGTATTGCGCCCGACGCCGCCAAAAACCCCAATCCTTTCTGATGCGGTTTCCGGGTTGCAACCGGCGATTTCTAAGGCTTCCCAAGCGACTTCTAAAAATATGCGTTGTTGGGGGTCGCTGTTTTCTGCTTCGCGGGGGCTATAACCAAAGAATTCCGCATCAAATTCGGCAATATCATCTTTGAGAATGGGAGAGGCTTTCACATAATTCGGCTGTTGATAAACATGGGGAGGAATTCCCCCTTGCTGCAACTGTTGGTCGCTTAAGGGTGCAATTCCTTCTTTTCCTTGTTTCAAGTTTTCCCAGAACTGATCAATGTTGCTGGCATCTGGGAAACGTCCGGTCATGCCAATAATTGCAATATCGTTTGTCATTTTT
>JBDGQV010000164.1:0-2014 GCA_042218725.1 Halothece sp.
TAAGTCTCCCTCCTGTAAGTTCTCTGTGATGTTTTCCTTCGCTAAAACTTTAACCTCGCCTTCTCCGGCATCTTTTCCGGGTTCAATGTCGGGAATTATCTTCCGGGCTAAATCTATAATTGCGCGATCGCAGCGGAAGCACTCGGATAAAGGGAGATCGATTGCTTCAAACTTGCCTCTCAGGTTTTCCCATGCCTGATGATCCGCTCCTGCGAATCCTTGAATGGCTTGGGCAGGATCGCCGACACAGATAATCCTTGCTCCTGCTTTTACAAATTCCTCATAGAGGTTGATTTGAGCGGGGTTAGCGTCTTGGGATTCATCGACGATGAGAACATCTCTGCTGGGGGCTGATAGTTTCCACTTCCAAATCAGCCATAGCATTGAATCAAAGCTGGTTTCCTTTCTTTCTCGGGCTATCCGTTCTATTTCTGCCAATACTGCCGGCACTGCCTTCATGGCTGCTTCAACGGCACGATCATTCAGCAGTCTTTTCCCGTCATTCTCAATCGGGAATAACTGGTAATGTTCCGCCATCTCCAGCAGTTCTTCATAGCTGGGATTAGTTAAGGTTTTCTGCGCGTAGGAAACCAACTTGCCTAAAAACTTCTTGAAGGCTCTGACTAGCTTCTCATCACCGATGCGAGGGGGATGCTCTCCTCGAAATTCCTTTTTCTGCTCCTCATTTACTTTCTGAATCTCTCCAGTGCATTCGGCTTCTCCCAGTTCCCCATTCTTATATTTCTGGGAGATTAGCTTCTTTTGTTCCTCATAGCTGTCATATCTTGCCCGCAACTGTACGATTCGACTTAGCAGACGGTTGATGATGCCGTTTAATATGTCGTTGTTGGAGTCGATTTTAAGCTCTCCCCCGAACTTGCTCCTTAATACGGCTGATGCCATCCCATGAGCAGTATTGCAGGTTACTCGGCTTGGCAACTTGCCGGAGTTTTTAATCTCATCGGCAATATGGCGGTTGAAAGCCAATATAGTTATCTTGTAAGGCTCTCGCTTCGGCTTCTCCATTTTGAAGAAGAAATCCTCATTAACAGATTTTACTGTCTCTTTTGAGCTTGGCAGACAAGGAATTAAGGCTGTAATGAGAGTTGTTTTTCCCGTCCCTGCCCGTGCGCTCACCATTAAGTTATAGTTGCTTTGTTGAGCCGCCTCCATAACCTTCAACTGGTATTTATTCCAAGGAATCTTAGTATATTCTTTTTTCCACTTTGTCCAAGTCCAATTCGTCATTGCTTTTAAGCCGAGGGTTGCCCCCCGGCTCTCCTTTAATTATTTACTTTCCAGTTTTTCTTGCTGTTGTTTCTGTTTAATCGTGTCGATGGTTTCATCAAGGTTTTCCAGTTCCTCTTGACTCATCCCATCAGTGCAGATCAAGGTTTCAGGTTTATTGGCATCGATCAGTCGCGGGTTGGTAGAAATAAAGTCTCGAATCGCGTCTAGTTGCTTTTGCTCTGTATCTCCTTCGCGATCGCGATATTCCCAAATGACTGAGTAGTAATTTCCCAGCGTGCCGGAATGTTTTTCAAATGAGGCTTTAAAGATAACCTCTCCGGGATCGATTTCACTGGTCATCAAGTCGATTAATTTCCCTGACAAATCATCAAGGGATCGCGTTTTGATGTAAGTGACACAAACGGTGTTCTTAGGCAACTTATTCTCGTTGGGACTCGGGACAAACCAAAGCTGTAACCAGTGGGCTCGGCTTGTTCCAAGTTCGCCATAGAATTTGTGCGCTTTGATTAAGCTGATTTCGATTGAATTTCCCTTAAAATCCGATTCCCCTCGTTTCCACTGTCCTACCTGACAATCATTGCGGAGATTGTAAGGCGGAAATGGGTTAAAGATAGAATCAGTGGTGGGCATGGTTCCAAAAATGGGAGTAGCTTTTTTCTGTTCAGTTTTTGCGAGTTGAGTTCCGTTTTGTTCAGTCATCGTTCAATTAAGTGATAGTTTGTTTTATCATGTGTACCGGCAGTTTAATGTCATGCCTAGGACA
>JBDGQV010000164.1:2114-3626 GCA_042218725.1 Halothece sp.
ATGAGAGAATGTTCATTAGTTTTTTCTAATGATGCCCAGCTAACCTCATGATTTTTGAGGTATCGTTTAATTTCTGCTTTGTCCGGTTTGTATTCAATGTGAACAAACTGTTGGGGAATTTGATCGTAATCAACCTTGATAACCAATTGCGCCGGTTTTTGACGCAAACTAATCTTATTCGTTTTCCCCTCAATTTTATTGATACCTGATTTTTCCATTTGATTCAGTAAATATTTTTTCAGGGAATTAGCTTTATTTTCCGATTGTTTAGCTAAATTCTGAATGCGTTGCGCTTCCTCCTTTCTTGCTTTAGTAACTGCTTCTTGATGCTGAATATAACTTGCAACCTTCACTGCCTTATCTTTGAAATTTTGTTCAGAGTTTAACCATTCCTCAAAAAGAGCTTGCGACTTTTCATCTTTTTCTTGATTGGATAATTCCGTATTTTCTAGAATTTTCGAGAGTTGGTTTTCAAGGTCTTTAACTTCTTCCGAGATTTCCCATAATGTATTGTTCATTGCGACTCCTTTTGTTTGCTTGGTTTGTATTTTGTATGCGCGGATTTACGGCACTGTCTTACCACTCGCGCCCAGCCGATTAGTTAATTACTAAAATTCATCTGGCGGTTCTTCTAACCAAACTCGGCAGTAACAGCCTAAAATTTCTGTTGTCAAATCCGGTTCTATTTCAAACCATTTCGCTAGGTTTTCCTCTGCCTCTGGCGTTTCTTGCTTCAAGTACGCGATCGCGCACCTTTCAATCTGTTCTTCCACTATCATTTGCAGTTCGGCTTTAGTGATTTCTTCTTCCATCAGTTTTGCAAGAGGAATTGCTCCCCCAAGTCCTGTGAGTGTTTTAGTCGGTTAGAGAATCATCAATCATTTGGTCATAGTCGAGATCGGCTTTCATATCAAAGTGCTCCTGGTCGGTCATCTCTTCGGCTTGCTTCTCCTGTTCTTTCATGCGTTCTAAGATTTGGTCTTTAGTGCCTTGGGCTTGTTCATATTCCATGTCTGCAATTTCGTTCCAGTCGATGTTTCCGTTTTCGTCATATCCGAGCATTTGTTTATCCTCCTTGGTTTGGGTGGGGGCACAACTCCCCTTTTTTATGCGCGATCGCGTTAGATTCTGGGTGCTAAGGTGAAAACGAAATGACCATTTTTCAAAACTCCCCAGCCTGCAATACCTTTGTGTCCCTTTAGCTGGCTCGCTAACTCTTCAGCGACTTGGTACGCTCGTTTTTCGATTGAGTCGGGGTCACTGCTTAGGTTGCTCCGGGTTAATGTCATTCCTCCTCCTGCTATGGCTTTAAGTCTCGATGGCTTGGTTGCTGTGGCTGCTAAAAATTTCACTTCGATCGCTTGCATTGCTCTAAAACTCCTTTTTAGTTGGGGGGATTAACCCCCCAGTGTTTTGATTAGTATTCGTAGTGGTAAGTTAAGTCGCGGCGGTGTTGGTCTAAGATCAGTTCATTGACCTCTCCAACTGGCTTTTGGTGGTCGAGAAACTCAA
>JBDGQV010000164.1:3726-5665 GCA_042218725.1 Halothece sp.
CTCAATTCCGCGCCGTTTAAAGTAGTCCTGTAAGTCTTTGCAACCGATATAAAACAAAACGGAATAAGCGTGTTTACACATGGGCGTTTTCAGACCGATTTCTTCTTGAGTTTTCCAGTCGGCACAGGTGCATTCGAGATGATCCGGGAACAGCTCAATTGAATAAAATTCCTGCATATTATGGCTGCTTGGAGCGCGGAAATTTCCCGAAAAGGGCTTGTAAGATACAAAAACTTGGTTTGCTCCCTGCTTCCGATATTCCGCAAAGTGCCGCTTAAAAGTATCTTTTGAGATAAACCGAGGCCGCGCGTTCTGTTCTTTCTGGAAAATTACTAACACTGTATTTTTATACAGCCGTGTTTCTTTCACTTCTAAGCCTGTAATCCGTTGGGCTGCACTTCGTCCGTAAATGTAATTCTTGGCTTGCGTGTATTTCGCCGTGTTATCGTAGTTCATGTTTGTTTACCTTTTGTTTGGTTGTGTACTGTTACCCCCACCTGCCAGTGGTGATAACTTTAACTATCAGTCAAAACAGATTAAATAAGTTTTAATTTGCTAAACGCCCAGTAGTCGAGAGCGTAACCTTCTGGAACAAACCGTTCTTTAATGTCAAAAATGCTGATCGGTTCGTCTTCAGAAAGTTCTACGGTTTTCACCTCTGGGCGTTCTCCTTTTTTGCTGTATCGGATCGTTAGTTTTAACATGATGGTTGTTCCTCTTATCAATAATTTTATTATACCGTGTAACACGGTGGAATAACCACTAATTAAGCGGTTCAACCTATTTGTTATTGTTATGGTTTGCCGTGTAACATGGTAATGCAGTTTATAAACAAGATAATGGCTAAACAACAGGCAAGGAACGATCGGGGGCGTTTTGATTCTCCTTATAAAGAGCGGCGCGGCGATCCGATTAACTTCCGGTTGCCTATTTCTTTAGATCAAAAACTGCGCGATCGCTGTGGAAATGACCGCGCAAAAATGAGAGCTTTTATTGAAGAGGCGTTGAGAGAAAAACTGGAATAACTTCGGGTGGATAGGCGGGAACCCCCGCGATCGCCACGGGGGCGCAAACAAGCCCCTAGAAAAGAGACAACTGCGCTGGAACGGGAGAGGACACAAACCAGCCCCCACCGACAGAGGACAAGCCCCAACCCGCCGGAGCAGGAACACCAGCCGGCAAACAAACGAAACAGGCAACACCAGACCCAAGCGCAAAAGCAAGGGACGCCCACGAGCCAGAACCGGAACCGGAAAAACACCGGGACGAACTAGCAGACGGAACAAGACCGGCAGGGCAAGCCGACGAAGGAAACGAAACCCAACAGCCGCCTGCCGATGCAACCGCAGAGACAACCGCCACCGACCGACGGGCAAAAGCTCCGCGACCGATACCAAAAGACGACGCAGAAAAGACACGGGCACAGGGAAACTGGGAACGGAAAAACTTGTCAACGCCACCGGCGCAACCGACTAAGACCGAAGCAGACGGGGAAACCGACGACGCGGCCACAGACAACGCAGCGCGAGACACACCAGCCAGAGAACGAGACCCACTGAAACCGACACAGGAAAAATCCGCTATAGAAACCATAAGCTCAAACCTAGAGTATATCTCCATTTTACCGTGTAACACGGAAGAATGCAACAAAAAGCACTAAAAGAATGTAAGCCAGAATACCCCTACCCCGTCCCCCCCACCACTCAAAAAAAATGTGCAGAGCGCGACACCCACTAATTTTTATAGACAGCACGCCCCAAAGGAACCTTGCGACGATAGGAGCGTTAGCGAGCGCAGATCGTATCCAGCGAGCGAAATAAAAAGCCCAACCTTAAGAACGCGAGTGGAGGGCGCACTAAGCAGGATTTCTTGAGACTTTACCGATACATCAAGCCCGGAATCGAGCCAAATTAAAAAAGGGCTAACCGCTTGTGACGAC
>JBDGQV010000165.1:0-13492 GCA_042218725.1 Halothece sp.
TATTTTTTTGATATTTAATATACATGACTCTAAAATTCGCTCCATTTTCTTAATAAATTAGAACAAGTTTTAGCCACTAAATCAAATTCTTGCGTTTTCCCATATTTTTGGAAAAGGGTCTGACGAGTTGTTTCTAAATCAAACAAAATTTCTCGTTCATTGGGATCGCGAATTAAACTTTGCACCCAACTGACAGCGACTAAACGTACCCCTTTTGTTACTGGTTCTACCCGATGCAAGGTAGTAGAAGGATAAGTCACCATTGCCCCTGCCTCTAACTTAAAAGATTGTTCTCCTTGTGTGGTGTCCATGACTAATTCTCCCCCTTCATATTCTTCAGGAGAATTCAGAAACAGGGTAAAAGAAACATCGGAACGCATTAAATCATTTCCTTGTCCCATTAAAGCATTATCCACATGAGTCCCATAGGACATTCCTTCTTGATAGCGACTAATGAGAGGGGAACGAATATTTTTCGGTTTCACTGCCATCCGGAATAACTGGCTACGGTATAAGCCGTTGGTTACTGTTTCTTTAACCGATTTCGCAACAGTATCCTTTGTTGACAGTTGCTGGTTTTCTTTCACCTGTTTAGCATACCGTCCTGCCGTTAACTTGCCATCAATAAACTCGGCGTTAGCAAGGGAAGAATGGATGGATTGCAACTCTTCTGAACTTAGTACGTTATCAATACAGAGAATCATAATTTACTTGAAATATTGTCAACTACTGAAATAGTTTCTCAAATTTAAGTCATTGTCTCAAGTTCTGACAAGAATAGGAGGATCGCAATTTAATTCCGCTTCAGGTATTCTCTAAACTAAGCAGACTTGTCGATTTGCCAAATTAATGCAATGATATTTCAGTTGAAAGTGATTGAAAAGAAATATCAACAAAAACTGATTCTATGAAATTTACGAGACGAGTTTTTATTGGTGCAGGAACTGCAACTGCCATCGCTACTGCTAGTCAACTTTTCCAAACTAAGCCCAGTTATGCCCAAAATGGCGAAATTAATCTTTACTCCTCTCGCCATTACGATACCGATGAACGCCTTTATCAAAACTTTACCGAACAAACCGGCATCCGCGTGAATGTTTTAGAAGGAAATGCCGATGAACTGATTACGCGCATTAAAAATGAAGGGCGCAATAGCCCTGCCGATGTTTTGATTACGGTTGATGCGGCGAGATTGTGGCGGGCAGAACAAGCGGGCATTTTCTCTCCTGTATCTTCTGAAGTTTTAGAAGGCAGTATTCCGGAACATCTCCGCCATCCCGAGGGATTATGGTTTAGTTTAACCAAGCGGGCGCGGGTAATTATGTACAACAATACCCAGGTTGATCCTTCTCAATTGTCCACTTATGAGGATTTAGCCACGGAAAAATGGCGCGATCGTTTAGCGATTCGTTCTTCCAACAATGTTTATAATCAATCGTTAGTGGCTTCTCTCATTGCTAATTTAGGAGAGAAAGAGACGGAACAATGGTGTCGGGGTATTGTTAAAAATATGGCACGTCCGCCTCGCGGGGGAGATATGGATCAAATCAAAGCAGCTGCGTCGGGAATTGCCGATCTTGCTGTTGCCAATACCTACTATTTTGCTCGTTTTGCTCCGGGTCGTCCCGCCAGTAATCCCAAGATTTTCAATCGGATCAGTGTCTTTTTCCCCAATCAAAATGGCCGCGGTGCCCATGTTAATGTTAGTGGCGGTGGGGTAGTGAAAACGTCTCCCAACCGTGAGAATGCAATACGCTTTTTAGAATATTTAGTCAGTCCCTCGGCACAAGCAATTTTTGCTCAGAGCAACAGTGAATATCCCGTCGTGCCGAATGTTCCTTTAGACCCTGTCGTTGCTAGGTTTGGGGACTTTAAAGAAGACAAAGTGAATGTGGCACAATTAGGCCGCAACAATCCCTTAGCGGTAAAAATTATGGATCGCGCTGGATGGGCTTAATTTCAGCAATAAATAATCAGTGACCAGTTATCAATCAAACAATGGTCACTGTTTAACTGCTTACTGAAATCAGCGGTTGCTGTTCAACTTAGTTGCGAGCAAGCCATTTTTGCCCATTCAAACGTTGCACCGTATACATCACTAATAACTCTAAATTGACTTTGCGCTCGTCAATCATAAACGATTCAATGGTACTGGGCGGGGCATCGCTGGCACTATAAGCAAAAGCTTTCTTGCCACTGATGTCTTCTTCTAAGAAGTAAAGATTAAACCGACGTTTTCCGCCATCCCATTGGCCAACAACTTGCGAACATTCTTCCACTCCAGGAAAGGGGAATTCGTCTTTTTTAAACTCTAACTCTAAATCATTAATTCCTTCGTCGCTTAGGGCTTTCTTTAGAGCCGGCTGAAAATGCTGTTCGATAAACTCAGGAAAGGGTTTATCTTCAATGGGCGGTTCTTCTTCTTTTTCTTGTTTTTTGCTAGAGGAACCGGCTTTGCTGGTGTCTTTGGACTGCTTGGCTTGGGAATCTTGTTTTTTAGCAGCCGATCCGGTTTTCGATTGGGACTTTTGCTGTTCAGACTGCTCTTGATTGCTGGATGATCCCGCCTGGTTAGCTTGCTTGGATTGTTCTTCTTCAGACATAGATCTTTAACTCAAATAAGGCTATTTTATCTTGACTCTATTGAAAAGCGAGTGGTAATCAGTGAGCAGTGAGATCACAACAGTGAAGAAAAACGATCGCGAACATTTTTTAACCAGGCGCGATCGTAGAGAAAAAAGCTAATTGATCTCAACTCACTGGTCACTGTTACTCGTTACTGGCGACTGGCAGCGCCTCCAGCAACGGCAGGAACAATACTGACTTCATCTCCATCTTGGAGGGAAGTTTGTTCATTTTCTAAAAAGCGAATATCTTCACTGTTCACATAAAAGTTGAGGAAGCGACGAAGTTTTCCTTCATCATCTCGCAACCGTCCTTTAAACCCGGGATAGTTTTGTTCTAGGGTTTCCACTAATTCTTGAACATTATTGCCGTCACATTCTAAGACGGATTGATTGTCGGTATATTTTTGTAAAACGGTAGGAACTAAAACTTTGACGCTCATTGTTATCTTGTCTATCGGCAAACTTTGTTACTCGCTATTGTTATTCCTTAGTCGTTATTTGTTGATGACCTGATCTTCCTGCGATGAGGAATCATCAATGAGTAACTTATTGGCTTGGGGAAGAATCAGGCAGTTAACCAATAACAAGTAACCCATAGCCAATCACTGGTACGGTTACCAACAGGAACAAGTAATTATATTAACACCTGTTGCCATTCTAGGCGATCTAAAGTGCGAGACCGTTGCCAAGCCCGTTCAAAGCTGTCTAAGTTGGGGTCAATGGCAAGGGGTTCACCAATGTAGCCTTCTACTGATTCTTGCGTTTTCAGGCCATTGCCAGTAATATAAGCGACGGTGGTCTCTTCAGGATCAATTTTACCGGCTTCCACCAGTTTTTTCAGAACCGCGATGGTAGTTCCACCGGCAGTTTCGGTGAAAATGCCTTCGGTTTCGGCCAGCAGTTTCATGCCTTCGACAACTTCAGCATCGGTGACATCTTCAATGTTGCCATTGGTTTGACGAGCAATATCTAAGGCATACATGCCATCTGCCGGGTTGCCAATCGCGATGGATTTAGCGATGGTATTGGGTTTAACCGGATCAACAAAATCCCGTCCTTCTTTAAATGCTGTAGCAATGGGAGAACAGCCTTCTGCTTGGGCGCCGCTGAAACGAACGGGCTTATCTTCTACTAAACCGGTTTTGACAAATTCTTGGAAGCCTTTATGGATTTTGGTATAGAGGGATCCTGAGGCTAACGGAGAAACAATATGATCCGGGAGTTTCCATCCTAATTGTTCGGCAACTTCAAATCCTAAGGTTTTAGATCCTTCAGAATAATAAGGACGAAGATTGATATTGACAAAGCCCCAACCGTAGTTATTTGCAACTTCACTACACAGACGATTCACCTGGTCATAGTTTCCTTTCACCGCCATCAGGGTGGGACTATAGATTAAGGTGCCTAATACTTTGCCAATTTCCAAATCAGCGGGAATAAAAACACAACATTCTAAACCGGCGTGGGCAGAAATGGCTGCGGTGGAGTTTGCTAAATTGCCAGTGCTGGCGCAAGAAACGGTGGAAAAGCCAAACTCTCTTGCTTTGGTTAACGCGACAGACACAACGCGGTCTTTAAAGCTGAGGGTGGGCATATTCACCGCATCGTTTTTAATATAAAGTTCTTTTAATCCTAGACGACGGGCCAGGCGATTGGATTTAATCAGCGGGGTCATGCCAGTGCCCACATCAATGACTTCGCCGGTAACGGGTAAAAAGGGTTTATAACGCCAAATGGATTTCGGACCGGCAGCAATGCTTTCTCGACTGACTTGTTCTCGAATGGCGTCATAGTCGTAGGCCACTTCTAATGGGGCAAAGGTTTCTTCACAGACATGAAGGGGGAGTAAGTCATATTCCACGCCCCCTTCTTTAGACACCAATTTCGTATAGGTAGGTTTCGCATTGGTAGTTTCAGTTGCAAAGGCCATGGGTTGAGCTCCTTTTTACAGTTCAATTCGCTTGATAGTAACACACCGCGATCGGGGCGTCAATTTAAGCCGACCTTTTTTATCGGGATTAAAGTTTCTTGACGAATGAGATGGCTAATTATAGGAACCAATAGTATGATCCTTTCCTATCAAGCGGTTTTCGTTTGCAGGAAGCTAGTTAAATGATTTAAGAAGGAACTGCTAACTGAAGGGGTAGACTGGTTTTCAACTTTAGGTGGTTCATTTTCTAGTTGTGGCGGAATCATTTCCGCCATTGGCAGTTCTTCTGCTACACCAATAACAATTAGACGAAAGGCAATTTGTTGGACTTTTTCCAGGGGAATCTGTAATTCTCGGGCAATGGTTTGGAGGGCGATGGTTCCTTTAGTATATTCCCAAACTTGCCATTCTTGAGCATTTAAGGAATAATGAGGTTGTTTTTCAAGGAGACTGATTAAGCCAGAACTAGATTCGGGGAGCTTTTCCTGGAGGGGAGTCCAATTTTTAAGCATTCTTAACCCGACTAACGTTAGTTCGGTAGCCGGTTTGCTTAACCCTGTCATTTCTGCAACCGAGGGTTGAGTATGGGGGTCAAATTGAAAAAAACCTTGATCCAGTTTAAAGACCGTGCATACTTGTTGCATGACTTGCGTGATGAAAAGCAGTTTAAGTTGATCATGAGTTAAAGCACCTTGCGACTTTAAACATAAACCAAGCGGCGTATTAATTTCGCAAAACTGAGATAGTTTGTTGGAAACAGAATCTCTCAACCATCCTCGTTTTTGAATGAGCGTCTGTAATCCTTTTTGATCTAACCGGTTAGCGGCGGCAATGATCCGTCCTTGTTTAAACCAAAGGTAATATTTGGAAGCAGTACGATTTTTATCGCTAAACAGATTACGAATAGATAGTAGTCCGGTTTTATTTCCCTTTTCAATAAGTTGGAAAATTTCTCCTAAAGAAAATTCGCTGAGATAGCCATTGAGTGTCATAAGGTTTACCTTCTTTCATTAAACTTTGGTTGTATCTGGCGTATAGAGTTGTTGAGTCAGAGTCAGCAATGTTTGGGCGACAGAAGTAGTATCAAGCGGATTGACAGCTTGCAACGGCGGAGATTGATGTGATAATCCAAGCGCAACTGCAATATCTTCATGTTTCCAAGCATCACCGCAATCAGTATGTGTAATGGCAATGATCATGGGAATTTTGACTCGTTGATTCATAAAACTCATAATGCGACGGGCTGATCGAAATTCTTTGGGTTGATTCGCTGCAACTAATAAAATATAAGCCTGAGCTTTACGAATTAATAAATCCCACATAAAATCAAAGCGTTGTTGCCCTGGCGTGCCATATAAATGGATGGCAAATTCAGGACTAAATCGCAACTTGCCAAAATCCATGGCTACTGTTGTTTTTGCTTTTAATTCTTTGGTTTCATCAGTTGCAATTTTGTCAGTATCAACCACGTCAATTTCACTAACTGAACGAATAAAGGTCGATTTTCCTGCCCCGACTGGACCAGTAATGACCAAACGCATCAATTCCATCAATTCATTCCTCTTTAATTTGAAATCGCGCAATCTAAAAGATAGATGAGGTATACTCAGCCATTGAAACGATCGATTCTATTGGATGATTACAGCAATTGAATGTATACCTCGTTAGGATAAAAATTGCTATAAAACTAAACGCAATTCTTCTAAAATGCGTTTAATATCTAACATTAAAACTCCCTGTTTAGCTTGACGGCTTGCTAACACCAAAAACAACGCTTCTTCGGTGCAACTGGTTAAAATACCGTAACCTTCTCCTCCTTCGACTAAAATTCGTTCAACATTGCCGCGGGCTAATTCTTTCCCAATACGTTCTCCTAACGACAACATGGAAGCTGACATGGCCGCTACTCTTTCTTCATCCATTTTTGCCGGTAAAGTCGTTGCTAAAGGCAGTCCATCCGGGGTAACTAAAGCAACCCCTTGAACATCGCTAGTTGTGCTAGCAAAGTCTTGAATAATTTGGTTAAGTTTTTCAACGTTGATTCCCATTGTCTTGTTCCTTGTCAGTAATGATTTTTGAATTTTGGAGAGATTGTTTTGTGAATTTTTGTCTAAACCGCTAACCCATTCCTTGTAATAGCCTTCTCGCTAAGCGTTCATTTCCGACTAATTCCACTAGATGATTCAATTGATTATCTTCATAGGCTTGGTTAAAGACCGCAATATCTAAAGCGGTTACTTTTCGGACTGCTTCTTTTGCTTTTGCAGGATTGTTGCTGGTTTCAGCGATGCTTTCGCCATGAGAATTAATAATATCAATCATCGCTAGCGGATAGCGGACTGGAAGCCCAATTTTGACATGAACGTAACCAATTTTGAGGCGATGTTTGACATAGTCTCTGTCATATTGACCACTAAATAATTCCAGAAACCAGTCACCAATCATTTTATGCAAACGTTCCATATCTTGCCCTTCAAAATACTCTTTTGTCATTTCATGGGCAAACAATCTGGTGTAAAAATCATCAGTCATTTCACGCGTTCGTTTCTCGGCTTCCGGTTTTAGTGCCTTTAATAATTCAATATCTTCATCGGTAACTTCCATCAAGTTTACTAAATCGTCATAAACTGCTTCGTCTTTAACTTGCCAAGCTTGTCTTTCTTGTAGTGCCATGAAATTTTTGACTCCTTTTTTAGAAACCTTTTTGTTTCCTAAGTAACTTTTACTTAGTAGGATGAAATCGTAGTTTTTGCAAATCCTTGATTTTATTAAACCCAATTTTTAATGCTCTTCCCACGGTGTTTATACTGATTTATATCACTTTTATTGTTAATTTTGATGTAGTGTACAAGTGATAAATTCCAGTCGCATAGAGATTAATTTTTAATAAGCCAAACTGGTCATATACTTAAAGTATTTTAATAAAATTTCATTGAAAGAGTGTCAATGCTGTTTATAGATATAGCTCTGTAAATATAGGGGATTAGTAATGTTTCTTAAACAGAAATTAATTCTGTAAAAATGATTAATGTTGTTATGAAATTGATCTTAAATTAATGTCAAAAACTTGCAATTGCTGCGATAGTAATTCCTAATTCCCTTTAGGGTAAAGTCAGGCTACACTAGAAAGCATAAAATTACGGTAGGGTAGTTCCCCTACTCATATGAAACAAATTAAAATCAGGTATACTGGTGTCCTAACAAGGAACACAAGCAACTTCTTCCTTGCTGTCTTGCTATAAACACAAAGGAAGAAGCTAACATGAATGAAGTGGAAGTGGTTAAAGAACAAAAAGAGCTTCTCGCCTATTTTGCGAAAACAATTTGAAACTCAACTGAACGAAAATTTTTTAGCCGTGGGAGTGGCTCAACGAAGCTCTCTTGCAACTAAGTTGTATATTCGGCGTTGATACGGACATAGTCATAACTAAGATCGCAACCCCAAGCTTTGCCATTGCCTTCTCCCTCGCCCAGATTTACCTGAATGATTACTGTATCATCTTTTAGATAAGCCCCGGCTGCGGCTTGTTTGAGATAGTTGCTAGCGGCCGCGCGATCGAAGTCTACCGGTTGTCCGTTTTCCATTAACAGAAAATCTCCCAGCTTGATCTGTAAGTTTTCCTGCTGAAAGTTAACCCCTGCCCGTCCAGCAGCAGCCGCAATTCGTCCCCAATTGGGATCGCGCCCGAAAATGGCAGATTTCACCAGGGAAGACCCGGCAATGGTTTTGGCCACTTGTTGGGCTGATTTTTCATCAGGGGCACCGGTCACCTGCACTTCAATTAAACAGGTCGCCCCTTCCCCATCACGCGCGATCGCGCGGGCGAGGTGTTGGCAAACTGCCGTCAGCATGGCTTCTAGTTGATCCGCCCTTTCTCCCGGTTCAGTAATAGCTGGAGTGCGGGATTGCCCATTCGCCAAAGCCAGGAGACAATCATTGGTACTGGTATCCCCATCCACCGTAATCTGATTAAAGCTTCGCTGGGCGGCCCGTTGCACCATTTCTTGCCAGAGATGCGTCGAAACGGCGGCATCACAAGTGACAAAGGCGAGCATCGTTGCCATATTGGGATGAATCATCCCGGATCCTTTTGCCATCCCCCCAATGCGTACCGGGCGATCATCAAAAGTGGTTTCTAGGGCAATGGTTTTGGTGACTAAATCAGTGGTGAGAATCGCTTCGGCTGCTGCGTCACTGCCATTATCCGAGAGGGCTTCTACTAACGGGGGCATTCCTTCCCGAAAAGCGGCCATGTTCATCCGTTGACCAATTACCCCGGTGGAAGCAATTAAGACGGCTTCTGGATCAATGGTTAGCTGTTGCGACAGTAATTGAACACTTTCTACCGCATCTTGCCACCCCTGTTCCCCCGTGGCAGCGTTGGCTTGCCCGGAATTGCATAAAATCGCTTGCGCTGCTGCTTTTTTTTGCAGTTGTTGATAACAGTAATCAACACAGGCTGCGCGTACTGCCGATTGCGTGAACACTCCAGCCGCGATCGCGCTCGTTTCGGAAAAAATTAGCGCCAGGTCCCGTTTTTGAGAAGATTTGAATCCGGCCGTAATGCCAGCCGCTTGGAAGCCTTTGGGGGCAGTCACCCCTCCCGGAATAATGTGGTACTCGTTCATGTTCAATGGAATTTTCGGCAATGGGGAGATGAGAGAGAGCGTGAAATGGGAAATGGCAATTATGCCTTCACTGTCTCACCTTCTCTCCCGTTTGATCAACCATTTAGTTTTTGGCCTAAGAGTTGATTGGTTAATTTGGGATCAGCCCGGCCACTGGTGCGTTTCATTACTTGACCGACAAAGAAGCCCTGCAGTTTCTTCTTGCCTGCATGATATTTTTCCACTTCATTGGGATGATCCGCTAAAACTTGGTCAATAATGGGTTCTAATTCGCTGCTATCAGAAATTTGCGTCAAGCCCTTGCTTTCCACCAATTCTTTGGGAGAACCGCCTTGAGTCAGCAATTCCGGGAGAATTTCTTTGGCAATTTTCCCACTGATGGTTCCTTGATCGATCAAGTTCACTAATTCTGCAAGATCGTCCGGTTTCAGGGGAAGTTCGCTAATTCTTAGTTTATTTTCGTTGAGATAGGCGGCAATATCTTGGGTTACCCAGTTGGCCACTTGTTTGGGATCGGCATTGTTGGCAACTGCCGTTTCAAAATATTCAGCCACATCGCGATCGTCGGTTAAGACATTGGTATCATACGCGGATAACCCAAATTCTTCCTCATAGCGGTGGCGTTTTTCGGCAGGAAGTTCGGGCAATTCCGATTGCCATTGTTGCAACTGGGCTTGAGAAACTTTAATCGGGGGAAGATCCGGTTCGGGGAAATACCGATAGTCGCTGGAACCTTCCTTACTGCGCATACTGATAGTCCGTTGACTCCCTTCTTCCCACAAGCGAGTTTCTTGGGTTAAAGCGTCTCCATTTTCAAGGGCTTTAATTTGCCGATCAATTTCATAGTCAATGGCTTTCTCAATGGCATTGAAGGAGTTCATATTTTTAATTTCCACCTTCGTGCCAAAATCATTGGTTTCCACCGGGCGAACGGAAACATTGACATCGCAACGCAGGGATCCTTCCTGCATGTTCCCATCACTGACGCCCAAATAACGAATAATGCGGCGCAATTCCTGGGCATATTCTGCCGCTTCTTTCCCCGTGCGAATATCCGGTTCGGAAACAATTTCCAATAAGGGAACCCCGGCGCGATTAAAATCCACTAAGGAATGGGTGGAACCAGAGAGGCGATCGCTGCCCACGTGAACCAATTTTCCGGCATCTTCCTCCATGTGCAACCGAGTAATGCCAATTTTTTTGCGGATCGGTTCACTGCCCGGTTTTTCTGCGATTTCAATTTCTAGCCAACCGTGTTCGGCAATAGGCAGATCGTACTGAGAAATCTGATAATTCTTTGGCAAGTCGGCATAGAAATAATGTTTCCGGTCAAATTTACTGTAGGGGGCAATTTGGCAGTTGAGGGCTAGGCCAGTTTTCACTGCCGACTCCAACACTTTTTGGTTTAAAACGGGCAGCACTCCCGGATAACCTAAACAAATGGGAGAAATATTCGTATTGGGAGGTGCCCCAAATTCAGTGGAGACGGGGCTGAAAATTTTGGTGGCGGTATTGAGTTGGCAATGGGTTTCTAACCCAATGACTGCTTCATATTGGGTTTTTGCCGGTGCAGCAGTTGTCATGAAAACCTCCGTGGGCACTCGCGTTTTGGGACTAACTTAGTTGATCTTGCAGTTGGTGTGTCCTCTATTGTATCGTTCTCTCTTTGGAGTGAAGTTAAGTCTCTTCTGTTTGATAGAGGCTAAGATCACCATATTAGGTTTTAATACAATTGATATACTTATTTTAAGCTAAGTTGTTTTCTGTTAACTTAAAAGCAACGGGGATCAAAAAAATCTCCAATCAAAATGTTTCAAAACTTGATAACGAATTTGGAGGAGTGTACGCCATGACAACCATTGCATCTCAACCCTTGACTAGTGAAAAAAATATGTTACTTTGCCACTTTTTTAACGAGAGGAATCAAGTCGTTATTGCTCGCATTAGCAATATCCCAAACTGGTATCTAGAAAGGGTAGTGTTTCCTGCTCAACGTTTCCTATTTGAAGCGCCAGAGGGAGCGATTTTGGAAATTCATTCTCCTGAAACGGGAACAATTCGGGAAGATACCATTCCTTGTCATGAACTTTCAGTTAAGGAAGGGGCTGTACAAAATTAATGGCTGTCGCCTCAATTAGCCATATTGGGGTTAGGTCAACACTTTTGATCATTCATAGCAGCGTTTTTCTTTTTAGTGGGATAGTTGGTTACTCAGGGAAATTATTATTTATAGCAAGCTAATTTAGTTGCGCTACATGGGAGGTTTGATGGATTAATTGCTTTAGCAGATTTTGCTATTCCAATTACCATTATTGACTGATTTAATCAACGCGACGATTAGCCGTTTAAAACTCTTTTTATCCTATTTTGAGCATTGCTTATTTCCTGTCGTGTGACCCATTTTATGGAAGGTTAAATTCCCTACACTAGATTTATTAAAAGTAATTCCTGATAAATCTTGATGAATTCTGCGAACCATACCAACAGTGAACAATCCTGGAAGCGTCGGCAATTTTTAAAGTGGGGGGCAGCCGGACTTGGTATTGTTGGGGCAAATCTGTTATGGAATCAAGTTGCCCGCAGTAAAAATCAACCGATTATCCCACCCCCGCCTGAAGATACTCCATTGCGAGGAAATGGCGTTAATCCTTTCACGTTCCTTAGAGAATTTAATTACGGAACGGTCAAACAAGAAAATGGACGGACAGTCCGAGAATTTTATCTCGAAGCAACTTCCAACGTGATTGATCTCAATACAGTCGTCTCTTTCCGGACTTGGAATTATAATGACCGAGTACCAGGACCCACCCTTCGAGCGAAAAGCGGCGATCGCGTGCGTGTGATTTTTAACAATCAAGGAGGACGTTTCCATACCGTCCATTTTCACGGCATCCATCCGGCTTCAGAAGATGGCGTGCGTTCGGTGCGTCATGGCGAACAAGTTACCTATGAGTTTGATGCAAAACCCTATGGGGTTCATCTTTACCACTGCCATGTGGAACCGGTGACCCGTCACATTGGGAAAGGACTTTACGGCATGTTTATCATTGATCCCCCAGAACCGCGTCCTCAAGCTGACGAAATGGTATTAATCATGGGGGCTTATGACACGAATGAAGACGGGGAAAACAACTTTTATGCCTTCAATGGACTTCCTAACTACTATGATGACTATCCCATTCCCATTCAAAAAGACCAACGAATTCGCGTCTATCTCCTCAATATGATGGAATTTGAATCCGCTGCCACCTTCCATCTTCATGCCAATATGTTCAAGTTATACCGCACTGGTTCTACCCTGACGCCTCACGAAGTGACGGATGCGGTAACCATGGGGCCTTCTGAGCGTCATATTATCGAATTTGCATACAATTATCCGGGAAGATATATGTTCCATCCTCACCAAGACTGGATTGCGGAACATGGTTGTCTTGGTTTTTTCCAAGTGGTAGAGAAAGCATAATTCGCTATAAAATGCCCCCCTGGGAGAGGGGGGGTTAAGGAACCTCATTGGTTTTCAAAAAAATAGAGAAGACAGGTGCAAAAAGTCTCTATTTCATCATCATGTTCTCAATATCTTTCGCCATATTCGTAACTTCTTCAGCGCTATAGACGGGTTGAGAGGGAGGCATAATTGTCGGCCAAGTCGCAGAAATTTGTCCTACCATTGTGGAAAGTTTGGCATAGGTTTCTGGATTGGTTTTCACCATTTGTTGGGCATTGTTATAAAGCAATTCTCGCGCAGTGGCAACAAAGCCGCGACCGTCTTGATATTCAGGAACATCAGTAAAGGTATTCCCTTTTAAGGCAATTTTATATTCCGCTGCTGCCGTTGAAACCAGGTTGGAAATGACCTTGCTGACAAACTCAGGGGATTGACGTTGACTTTCAGGAACAGTATTTTCTGCACTCGTCAACACGCCCATGGCTTCTTCATAAGCATTTTTAACTTCCCTCTCAGAAGCCCCGCTAGCCGCTAAATCAGTGAGACGGCTTAGAGAAGCATCTACTGGACGATATAAGCCTTTTTCCTCCAACATGGGCCGTAGCGAAGTTAAAATTTCTTTTGCTGGGTGTTCTAAGTGAGTTTGTGCCATTTTATTTTCACCTTGCATATATAAATCAAGCCCAGCAATGAGATGGCCTTTCATTAAGCGGAGATTGGTCATGTAGTCGGCATTGCTGCTAATGTTGCTTCCTTCACTAGCTTCGCCGCCTTCACTAGCTTCGCCACCTTCACTAGCTTCGCCGCCTTCACTAGCTTCGCCGCCTTCACTAGCTTCGCCACCTTCACTAGCTTCGCCGC
>JBDGQV010000165.1:13592-21533 GCA_042218725.1 Halothece sp.
CACCTTCACTAGCTTCGCCGCCTTCACTAGCTTCGCCGCCTTCACTAGCTTCGCCGCCTTCACTAGCTTCGCCGCCTTCACTGCCTTCGCCACCTTCGCCACCTTCGCCACCTTGACCGCTATAAGGATCATAGGGTTTGAAGCCTTCGCCGCCTTCGCTATTTTCGCCCCCTTGGGCAATGAACTGCGTCATCTTTTCCGAACTCGCAGCAGGGTTCACAGCTTCTGTGGCATTGCTAGGAGAAGCCACAGCACAAGTACCTGCAAGAACATAAGCACCGACACCAACCCAGAGTTTAATTTTTTGGCTCATTCTTCCTCTCCTTAATTAAGAATAGTTTTCAAAATAAACATTAGTGATGGTGAGATAGTATCTCATTTATGTCTGATTTTGGCAAGCTTATTGCATCTATTTTTCAAATTTTTCAGGATCGGCAATTATTTGTCCTTGTTGGGTTAGAGAACTGAAATGTCGCCTCAAGCAAGTACAATCAAAGATATGAGCTCATTAACGATTCTCGGAGTTGATCCAGGACTGGCAACAGTTGGCTTTGGTTGTATTGTTGCGCCACAACAAACCACGGGGGTTCCCACAGGAAGCAAAAAACTCCAAGACTACCAAAACTTTACTCATCATGACGTCAAATTATTAGAATTTGGTGTCATTGAAACTCCTGCCAAACAGCCGATTCAAGAACGCTTAGCGACCATTTACGACGACTTGCATAGTGTCATTGCCGAATTTCAACCGGATCAAGTTGCCATTGAAAAACTGTTTTTCTACCGGATGGGAAATACCATTACTGTTGCTGAAGCCAGAGGGGTGGTGCTATTAGTGTTAGGACAAGTGAAATTGCCTTATGTGGAGTTTAGTCCCCCTCAAATCAAGCAAACTCTCACCGGTTATGGCAAAGCTGATAAACAAGAAGTGCAAACGGCAATTACTCGTGAATTAAATCTTTCTACTGTTCCCCAACCGGATGATGCCGCTGATGCCTTAGCTGTGGCTTTAACGGCTTGGTACCATTTGTGAAAGTAATCGCGCTCTTATTCCCTAAATATCGAGAATCACCATTGCCCTCCAGCCGTTGGGCGTTGGTTGCAATTGAAACTGATGGAGGGTAACTGCTTTAACATCCACTCGTTGTTCGTGTCGTTCCGGATCCAGCATTTCGCCTTGAGTGACAGCAGTAAGATGATAATGAGATGCCTGATCTTGTAACTGGACTTGTTGCGGGCGCAGTAAGAGAAGTTCGCTGTCTTTGTAATAAATTAGTTCCTGGAGAAAATTAAACAGCAATAGATCTAGCGCTTCATTATTTAACTGTAACTCGCGAGTCTCCTGGAGCGCGATCGCGTCCAAGTTATCAATCATAGCATTGATGACGGCATTCCCAGCTGCCATAAACACGGTCTCGCGATCGTTTCCCCAGGCGCGGAAGGCAATATCCGCAGTAGCAACATCATCCAAAAACTGATAAGGCATGGCCATTAATTCTGCTGTTCACAGGATTTGAGTTCATCCAAAATTGTCGCTTTTTGGTTAGCAAGGTTATTTCCAATAAACACCAGTTCTGTGGAAGAAGCCGTAAAGGGTTCCAACTCCCAGCGCCCAGCAACAAAATTGAACAGATTACCTCCTTCGGGAAATTGAATAAATCCCTTAGCCCGATAGACATCACTGCTTAAATTTTCCACAAATTCCTCAAAGCAAGAACGATCGTAAATTGCATGGGAAGTATGGCTAAAGGCATCGAATTCAGTTTCATGAACATGATCTGAGGGAGGCTGACTGACTTGATGACCCAAACCAAATAAAAGCTCTGGATCAAGTTTACATTGCTGAGTGAAAATGATCGGGGCAATATCATTAAAACGAGTTAATTTAGTGCGAATGTCGGCTAAGTCTGATTCGGCGGCTAAATCAACTTTGTTCAACAGCAATAGATCGGCCGCTTCAATTTGCAAGCGCGTCGTATGCCCGACATGGGGAAATTTTACCATGGCATCAGCATCCATAATCGCAATAACGCCATCCAATCGCACTTGAGGCAAACTTTCTTGCACGTTGAATACTAAGGAATCCGGTTCAGCAAGCCCCGTCGTTTCCACGACAATTTGTTCCGGTTGCACCGTGTTAATAATTTCGTCCACCGCTGCTTCAAATTCCCCCAGCAAAGAACAGCAGACACAACCGCCCCCTAAATCGGCCATCTCGACATTTTTCCCTTGCAATATTTGGGTATCGATCGCGATCTCGCCAAATTCATTCATTAAAATGGCAATGGGACGAGAAACGGTGGCCAAAATATGCCGTAATAGGGTAGTTTTGCCGCTTCCTAAGGGACCGGTAATGACGGTAAGTGGGGTTCGCTGTTCCATAACCTAGCCTTTAATATTCCCAATCGGCGTCAATCGCACCACGCGTTTACTAATGCCAGCTTGTTCAGCAGCGGCAACAATCTGATCAATATTTTTATAGGCACCGCTAGCTTCTTCTGCTAATCCCGCATTGGAAACACTGCGCACATAAATGCCTTTTTGGGACAGGTCTTTTTGCAATTTTTTGCCCTGCCAACGTTTACGGGCTTTACTGCGACTCATGGTGCGTCCGCTGCCGTGAGCGGTGCTAAAGAACGTTTCTTCACCGCTGGGCGTTCCTGCAAGCACATAAGATCCCGTTTCCATACTGCCGCCAATAATCACAGGCTGTCCAACTTGCTGGTAGCGTTCCGGGATATCGGTTCTGCTTGGGGAAAATGCCCGAGTTGCGCCTTTGCGATGAACCAACAGCGATCGCGCTTGACCATCAATATTATGTTCTTCTAGTTTAGCGGTATTGTGTGCAACATCGTAAACCATTTCCATCCCCAAATCTTCTGGAGACTGCTTAAACACGTCGGAAAAGACTTCCCGAATGCGGTGCAGAATTACCTGGCGATTGGCAAAGGACATATTGAGACCGCATTTCATCGCGGAAAAATAGTCTTGCCCTTCTGGGGAATGAAACGGGGCACAAGCCAGTTCGCGATCTAAAATTTTAATGCCATACTTGCTTTCCATGACCTTTAAAAAGGTTTGCAGGTAATCTGTTGCCACCTGATGCCCAAAACCGCGACTGCCACAGTGGAACATAATCACCACTTGATTGGGCTTGGTAATTCCCAGTGCTTCTGCTGCTGCCGAATCAAAGAAATTTTCCGGCTTGGCAACCTGAATTTCTAAATAGTGATTGCCGGATCCTAAAGTGCCAATTTGATTGAGGCCGCGATCCACTGCTTTGTCACTAATTTTGGAGGCATCGGCGCCTTCAATGCAGCCCCCTTCTTCTGTCATGGCGAGATCGTCTTCCCAGCCATACCCATTGCGAACACACCATTTTGATCCCTGTTCCACAACATCGCAAAACTCATCCCGAGACAGCTTGACAAATCCTCGGCTGCCGACGCCTGCGGGAATCCGTTTGTACAGTTTATCCACTAATTGTTTAATATAGGGTTTCACCTCATCATAGGTCAGGTTGGTCACCACTAAGCGCATCCCGCAGTTGATATCGAAGCCAATGCCACCTGGGGAAATCACGCCTCCTTGATCCACATCCATAGCAGCCACCCCGCCAATGGGAAAGCCATAGCCAAAATGACCGTCCGGCATACAGAGGGCATGCTTGGTAATCCCGGGCAAGGTCGCCACGTTGGTAATTTGGTCGTACACGGCTTCATCAAGTTGTTCAATCACTTGTTTGGTGCCGTAAATTCGCGCCGGAACCCGCATTCCGTCTTTGTAAGAGGTGGGAAGTTCCCAGACCGTGTCAGAAATTTGTTGCAACTGATTAAACGCAACCATCAATTCACCTCCATCATGGTTTCGTTCGATTATTTATCATCACAAAAAATCCGGTATTGATTTTCACACCGAATACTTATTTTTCTTGGATCAAAACTGAACGCAGTTGAATTTTTTCTTGAAAACTGCCGCGTTCCTCTCGTTTTTTCTTTTGTTCAGCGAGAACGGTTTCTGGGTTAATTCCAGTTGCCATTAGTAAGCAATCAAGTACTTCATAGAGATCGGCTAATTCTTCGACTAGTTCAGTCTTTTGCGCCTGAGCAACTTCTGTTGCCTCTTCAATCAATTTTTGACGCAATGCTTGTTGATAATCTTGATCCGAAAAAATAACAGTTTCACATTGATTGCCGGATTCTTCAATAATTTTTGGAATTTTATCGCGGACCAGTTTATAATAAGTTTCTTGTTTAATTTTCACAGTCACTATAAATTTCTACTTCTAACGTTTCTTCATCAACACTGATATATAAAATGTTGGGATTACAGCAAACTTGACAGTCTTCAACATAACTTTGCTGGTTGCCAGCACTAACGTCAATGAAAGTCGGGTTACTTTCCCCGCAAAAGGCGCAAACAAATTCGGTTGTACTTTCCATAACAGATTTTTGATACCATTGACAATAGATTGAACGTTAGACCCGTTTATTTCAGCCAATTATTACTCTATCTTTTGATAGAAAATGCACACAAAAATCCCATTTTCGAGATGAAACCGAACTCGTTGATACGGCTTTTACGCCAAAGGTCTAACGGTTCGCTCTTAACATTTTGTTACGCTATAAGTAATTGCATGAGAACGCAAGGAATCAACAATGAATAATAACATCCGTGTCGGCAACTTATTTGGAATTCCGTTTTATGTTAACCCTTCTTGGTTTTTAGTGCTAGCCTTAGTTACTTGGGTCTATGGTAGCCAGTTACAGAGTTTTCCGCAACTGATTGGTCTTAGCCCTTGGTTATTAGGATTAGCCGCTGCTTTGCTGCTCTTTTCTTCAGTTTTAGCCCATGAATTAGGGCATAGTTTTGTCGCCATTCGGCAAGGGATTAATGTTAATTCCATTACCCTATTTATTTTCGGGGGATTAGCAAGTCTGGAAGAAGATTCTAAGACACCTGCGGATGCATTTTTTGTCGCGATCGCGGGACCGCTGGTTAGTGTCCTTCTGTTTGGTTTATTTACGGCCATTAATCTAACAGTTCCCTTAACCCCACCGTTATCTGCTGTTATCGGATTGCTGGCAACCGTTAACTTAATTCTCGCCTTATTTAATATGATTCCTGGGTTGCCCCTGGATGGCGGAAACGTCTTAAAATCCATTGTTTGGAAAATTACCGGGAATCAATATCGAGGGATTTTTATTGCTAGCATTGTCGGTCAATTTATTGGTTGGCTAGGGATTGTTTTAGGATTCTTCTCCGCATTTGGCGTTATCGAATTTGGCAGTTTATGGACGGCCTTAATTGGCTTCTTCTTGTTGCAAAATGCCGGACGTTCTGCTCAATCTGCGAATCTTCAAGATAAACTTAGCCGGTATACAGCAGAGGAAGCAGTTAGCAAAAATAGTCCCGTCATTTCTGCAGATTTAAATCTAAGGGAATTCGTGAATGAATATGTCATCGGGAAACAAGAATGGAGTAAATTTTTAGTAACCGATGAAGAAGGAAAACTCATTGGCGAATTAAAAGTTGATGACCTGAAACTTATTTCTACTTCCGAATGGACAGTAACAACCGTTCGCGACTTAACCAAACCTCAAGAAGTCACTTCTGTAAAACCGCAACAATCCCTACTAGAAGTGGTAATGATGTTTGAGAAAAATAAACAAAACGAAGTGGCCGTTATTGGCGACAATGGAGTTGTCTTCGGTTTAGTTGAAAAATCAGGCATTGCCCATTTATTAGAAGAAAATCAAGAAGAACTAAAAACAGCTTAATTGATTCAACTACTTGCGAGAAGACAGTGTCGCAATTACCGGAAAATGATCGGAAGGGAAAACACCTTCCCATTTTTCCTCATCAATGTTAACCGTCTCTAACTGGAGGCGGTTATCATAATAAATCGTATCGACAGCAGCAAAGGGGTTTCCAGTAAATTCGTGATAGGTTTTTTGTTGATCCTTAGGAATGTCTTTTAAAGCATCTTGCAATGTCTCATTGAGAAGATTTCTAGCCGGGGTGTTTGCTTCCGTGTTGAAGTCTCCTGTAATCAGTAAATAAGCCTCGGGGCTTTGAATTTGTTGAAGCCGTTGCTGAATCAGTTGGGCACTATTTTCTCTGGCTTTACCGCTTTTATACTCGAAATGGGTATTTAATAATAGAATTTCCCCTGATTGATGGTAGTGACGAAATTTCCCCCAAGTGGCCATGCGAGGTAATGGATTTTCCCAACTGGGGGTGATACTGCCGGGAATGTCTGGCGTATCGCTTAAATAAAAATCAGCGGTTTCCAGACAACTGAGGCGTTGGGCATGATAGAAAATGGCACAATGTTCATCAGTTCCATTGGCCAACCGATCGCGCCCCACACTCTGATATTCCGGCAATAAGCGATGCAAGTCTAGCAGTTGATGGGCTTTCCCTTCTTGGGTTCCAATGAGATCCGGCTGATAGTATTGAATCAGTTGCGCGATCGCGCTTTTTCTGACTTGCCAATTCGTTTCCCCTGGATCGGGCTTATCATAGCGTAAGTTAAAGGTCATGACGGTTAACTGCATGAGGATCTGATTTCTTTTCAAGTTGTGAAAACGAGGCTGATCTTAACCCCCACCAATTTCATTCAGCAAGTTCACATGACACTGTGTTGCTTAACCTCGCGCTATCGTAAAAAGAAAGATGAAGGAATTAATCCAATAACTGCATGACAAGCACAGCTACAAAACCCAATCCGTTACTCATTGGAGAAGGATTGCCGCCTTTCCCTGACATTGAACCGCATCATGTTGTCAGCGGCATCCAACAACTCTTAGCCGAACTGGATGAAGAACTCACTCACCTAGAAGCGACAGTAACGCCCACTTGGGAAGGTGTTGTCGAACCCCTAACCGCCATTGAAGAACGGTTGGATTGGAGTTGGGGAATCGTTAACCACCTCATGGGGGTAAAAAATAGCAAAGAACTGCGGGAAGCCTACGAAACGGTGCAACCGGACGTTGTTAAATTTATCAACAAGCTGAATCAAAGCAAACCCATCTATGATGCCTTTAAAGCCCTCCACAACAGTGACCAATGGAATCATTTGGACTCAGCCCAACAACGGATTGTGGAATCCTTATTACAAGATGCTGAATTATCAGGGGTAGGATTAGAAGGAGAAAGCAAAGAACGCTTTAATGCCATTCAACTGGAATTAGCAGACCTCTCAACGCAATTTTCCAATAATGTGCTTGATGCTACCAAGGCATTTAAACTGAAACTCACCACACCTGAGGAAGTAGCCGGATTGCCCCAAAGCGCCCTAAACTTGGCAGCGCAAACTGCCCGTCAAGAGGGAGAAGAAGAGGCAACCGCTGAAAGCGGCCCCTGGGTAATTACCCTTGATATTCCCAGTTTCCTTCCTTTCCTGAAACATAGCCAACGGCGAGACTTGCGAGAAAAAGTTTATCGGGCATTTATTACCCGTGCTTCCAGTGGAGAATTCGACAACAAGCCGATTATTCAGCGTATCCTGAAATTGCGGAAGGAAAAAGCCCATCTCCTCGGGTTTGAAAACTATGCGCAATTGAGTTTAACCCGGAAGATGGCGCCCAGTGTGGAAGCAGTGGAAACCTTGCTGGAAGAGTTGCGTCAAGTTAGTTATGATGCAGCGGTTTCCGAACATGAAGAATTGCAAGCCTTTGCCAAAAGCAAGGGTGCCCCAGAAGGGAAAGACCTGAAACATTGGGATATTGCCTATTGGGCAGAACGGCAACGGGAAGAAAAGTTTGACTTCAATGCCGAAGAATTGCGTCCCTATTTTCCCCTCTCGCAAGTGTTAGATGGGCTGTTTGGCATTACGCAGCAGTTGTTTGGCGTTATCATTACTGCTGCCGATGGAGAAGCCCCCGTTTGGCATGAAGATGTCCGGTATTTCCGCATCCAAGATGCCCAAGGAAGCGC
>JBDGQV010000166.1:0-12713 GCA_042218725.1 Halothece sp.
ATCAACTCGCGATCGCGCCTGACGGATTAACTTTAAATGAAATTCAAATAAATCTACCTGAAACCAATGATTTATCTGATATCATGACAGCGCTTAATTCTTTAAATCGACGCTGTTTATTAGAAAAATATCCTCAAAATCAAATTACTTATTTCACCTTAATTCCCAGCCTAAAAAAATATGTGAGTCTCAAAGGATCATAAACAATCATGTCAAGATATTTTGTCAAATCTTGCCCCACGAATGAGGGGCTGACTGTGTTAAAATTGCTCCGACTTAGAAACAGGATTTGATCTTTTCTTATTGTGAGTGATCGCGCTATCCACATTTTCCTTCTTGATGCCGATTTCGTCTTTCTAGAAGGACTCGCGAAAGTCCTCAATGCCCAAGACGATATGGAAACTGTTGCTCAAACCCAAACCGTTGAACAAGCACGCAATCAACTCTCTAGCTTAACTTCTTCGCCGGATTTGTTGGTTTTAGATATCAACCTCAGTCCCGATCAAGATACAACCCAAGGTGTCCAGTTTTGTCAGGAAATTAAGCACAGCTACCCTAACTTACCACTATTTCTGCTAACGACAGTAAACGATGCTAGGATTTTGCGCTCCTTGCGGAATCTTGGCATTGAAGGATATGCGCAAAAACGGACAGCCATTGCAGAATTAATGAGTGCACTTCGTCAAGTCGCCAGAGGAGAACTTTATTGGCAACAACAAACAATAATTGAGTCTTCCTCCTTGCAACTCCTGCCAGCTTCCTCGCCGCCCCAACCCATTACCCCGCCCCGTTGGTTAACCCGGCAACGAGAAGCGGGATTAGCAGAAATTGAACGTAACTTAAAACAAGTGGAACATATTATCCAAACCGAAGAACTTTCCACTTTTGATTGGCTGTTTTGGAGCGGTTTACGGCGAGAATTAAAAGCGGCACAGTGGATAGTAAAGCAGTTGTTGCCTGTAGAAGTGGTTGTGGTTAGCGAGAATAGTGAGAAAGAAGAACTAGAAACC
This sequence comes from Halothece sp., assembly GCA_042218725.1. Lineage (GTDB taxonomy): Bacteria > Cyanobacteriota > Cyanobacteriia > Cyanobacteriales > Rubidibacteraceae > Halothece. The sequence continues at coordinate 1,011 of JBDGQV010000166.1, forward strand.
AATAATGTATTAGAATCAAATCCATCCCCTCCCCTCCTTAATGCTTTGCCAACTTCTCTTAGCGAAACCCTATTACAAACGACCTTAGGGAAAATTCAGTTAGGCTTAGTCAATACAACAAGTTACACTCTCGAAATTGACATCCTGAACCCGGAAAAAAAGCGAGAACTATTATATTTAGTTGTCCAAGAATTTCAGGAAATCCTAACGCAAATCGAATTTGTTCAACTGGCTGCCGAAGATTTACCCGAGAGACGATCGTTACTGTTGCGAGAACTATGGCAAACTTGTTTAACGCGATGGATTGGTAAATATGTTTCTCTAGCCGAGTTTCCTGCAATATCAGGTTCGATTGCCGATTTTGTTATGCGAGAAGCCCCGGTTGTTGAAAGCATGCGACTAAATAAACTGCCAGGGGTAACTCCTTTGTTTGCTTATTTGCTATATGAACAGCCCTTAGAAATTGATAATGTTGCCTATCGCCCGGAATCGCCAGAAGCACAAGCCCGTGCCGAAATGTTATTCCATAATCTAATTTTGGAAGTGGCCAATGGGGTTATGCAAGTTATTTTAAATGAGTTTGGGGAACAAGAAATTGTTAAAACTTCCCTCTATCAAAATCAATATCGATCATCTCGGGAAATTGCCCGGTTTCGCAACGAATTATCTTGGCAGTATCGGCAAATTTACTATATTCAAGAACCTAAAGCCATTTTTGAAAGTCGTTATGACTTGTTTGTTTTGCGGGGCAATCGCATTCAAACCACATCAATTTATGCCCCCCGAAAAGAAGATTTAGACCAGTTGCAAGGCATTCGTTTCCTGGTTACCATTGCTTTAGAATTAAGAGATACGATCGCGCCGCGAGTTCGAGCAATTTTCGGTGTCTTGGGAGAAGTAGCAGTTTATCTGTTAACGCAGGTGATTGGACGGGGCATCGGTTTAATTGGACGAGGGATTTTACAAGGCATTGGCAAGAGTGTTGAAAGTAAGCGCGATCGGCAATAATTGAAGAAATTGATTAATGTGTCTAAAAAATGGCTAGTGATTCGTTCTTTGTCATTGGTCATTAGTCATTCGTTTTCAGTTTTTTAGTAGATATAAAATTCCTGAATCCTTGCCACAAAAAAATAAACCAAAGATGGTATGAAGAAAAACAGGCCAAATAATATCGATAATTTTGCAACAAAGGTTTAGATCCTTTAGAAAAGCTATAATATTTGCTCAATCTATTGGATTTTCCTATGATCCGAGATAGTTAACATTAATTTACATCAATTTTTTAGGAAAAAATATTGACGAAATAAGGTCATTTCACGTATTATGTACGAAATCATAATCAACGAGGGTGTTATGTCTTTAATGGTTCTTTTGGCGCTACAACCGTTATTCTTGGGTTGATGATTGGGATGAGTGGGAAAATTATCAACGAACAAGTCGCATGTATTTTTGTTTCAAAATATATTTTTTAATGAAGCAGGATTGACAAAAAATACCCCATCTGTATTTGCCAAAATCTACTGGGGGAGTGCCCCCCAGAGATCAAACTAAGCCGGATAAATCCGTAAGCGTCGATTTGGTTCTTCGCCAAAACTATCAGACTTTAGACGATAATGTTCCGCCAGTTCATGTTGCATCTTTCTGAGTTTGGCTGGACGCGGCAATAACTCTACCGGTTGTCCTTTGGGGATGACAATTTGTTCCACTGCCAATCGCGCTTCTTCTAACGCTTCGATTTCATCTTCATTGCGACCCTCTCTCAACATCTGATAATTATTCAATCCCTCAGAATTGCTGGGGTCCATATCGAGTACTCGTTGGAGAGTGCGCGTAATTTGGGGAAGCGTATTCGATTTCACCACATGAATGGGAATTTCCTTGGTTTTTGCCATTTGGCGCAACTTAGAATGATTTTTGACCTGCGATCGCAGTGCAAGTACCGCATCGGCATAATCAATGTCTTTGGTCAAAACCACCGGCAATTTCGACAACTCCAGCACCTGATCCAATAAATTGCGACTAATGCCATAGGGATAGAGATAAACGGGCCAATCTTCTCCATTGGGGCCAGGGGTACGCACTTTATTGCTATCTTGTTCCGCTTGTTGCCAAGATTGATCGAGCATCTTTTCAAATTCGGCATTGGGAGAAGGAGAAGAAGAATCAACCGGCGTCATTTGTCCTGATGCTCGCCAACCGGTGGGACGGGGGGCAACTGGAGTTTGCAGTTGCGTTGTCCCATTCATCGGGGATTGATTCGCTTCTTGATAAATTTCTACTTCCCCTTGCTCGTTTGTCGCTCTGACTTCCGTTGCTGGGTCATGGCCGCGCAAGAATTGATCAATGGTTTCTGAGACTTCTTTATGGACGACCCAGCGTTGTCGTTCTAGCATTTCCACCGCAATATCAAAGGTGGGCAGTGCCTTCCGTTCTAAAACCGTTTTTTGAGATCCGCGACGTCGGGCTTCGTCATCTCCCAAGGTGACCGCTTGAATGCCGCCGATTAAGTCCGAGAGGGTGGGGTTTTTAATTAAATTATCCAGACGGTTGCCGTGAGCCGTTCCCACTAACTGTACCCCCCGTTCAGCAATGGTACGCGCTGCCAAGGCTTCTAACTCGGTGCCAATTTCATCAATGACGATGACCTCGGGCATATGATTTTCCACCGCTTCAATCATCACTTGATGTTGCAATTCGGGACTGGACACTTGCATCCGTCGCGCCCGTCCAATGGAAGGGTGAGGAACATCGCCATCTCCGGCAATTTCGTTGGAGGTGTCGATAATAACCACCCGTTTATTCAAATCGTCGGCCAAAACCCGCGCAATTTCCCGCAAAGCAGTGGTTTTCCCCACACCCGGACGACCTAGCATTAAAATCGACCGTCCGGTTTCTACTAAATCCCGAATCATGCCGATGGTGCCATAAACCGCCCGTCCAATGCGACAGGTTAAACCAATAATTTCGCCGGTACGGTTGCGCATGGCACTAATGCGGTGTAAAGTCCGTTCAATGCCGGCCCGGTTATCGCCGCTAAACATGCCCACGCGATCGCTGCAAAATTGAATATCTTCCCGAGTGACGGGATCTTCACTAAGATATTCCCAATGTTGCGCAAAGCGGGCTTCCGGTCTCCGTCCCAGGTCAATCACCACTTCAATTAGTTCTCCTCTGGAAGCGTGATCGCTGAGTTGCTTGGAAATTTTCGGGGGAAGGGTGTCTAATAAGGCATCTAAGTCATCAGTCACCTGCATCCGTTGTACTAAAGGCTTTTCTGTCTCATTAACCGCATCCTGATCGAATTGATTTTGCTGGTCTAATTGGCGTTGATTTTGACTCACCATAAACGTTTCTAACAGGTTAATTCTGTTCGTGATTCACTATTTGCAAGCGCGTGGTTGGCCCTTGATAAAAATCCAGGTCGTTTGAGTTGCGATACTAAAGTATCGGCTTGGCTAACTGCCCTCCATAGCAATTCCGGATGATCTTCTAATTGCAGGGAAGCGTTGTGGGTTTCAGTGTCTGCTTCGGGATCATGGGATTGTTCAAGAAATTCTAGAAATGAGCTTAACTGAGAACGGGCAAAGCTGCCATAAGCAATTCCTGCAACATAAGGTTTCGGAAAATTAGGGGGAGAATTCAGCAGTTGTTCGGATTGAAGTTTGGTTACAGTATGTTGATTGGTTCCTCCTGCAAGTTGGACATAGCCGGGTAAGTCAGCCTGAAGGACTTTTTGCGCTAACTTAACGGTAGCGCGAGTTGTCCCTTTTCCCAAGTCACCGCTCATGGGCCGTCCATCGGTTTGCCAAATTAAGGGACAGGGTAAGGGTGAAATTTTGTCATACAAGGTTTGCAAATACTCAATCAGATTGGGGGCATCGGGGCAACTGATGGCCAGGAGTTTAAGTTGGGGAATGATCGGTTGCAGTGCTTCCCACAGTCGTTGAAATTCGGTTTCTCTTCCCGCTTGGGTATGAATCTCGATCGCGTCGATGTTAAACTCTTGCAATTGTTCCACAACTGCCGTCGGGGACAATTGATGAGATTCGGCAGTAATAAGTTGGGAAGGACAAACCGGTAAACAACGGCCGCAGCCATAACACCGGTCAGTAATGACACCGGAAAAATTAATGGCATCGGCAGGACAAACTGCCTCACAGGGACGTGGACAATCGGTGGGACATAAGTTAGGATTAAAGCTCGCCTTGCGAAAATGGGGATCTTCACCATCATTGAGACTGACCATTAACCAGGGACGACCTTGCCTGAGAAATCCCTGCGCGATCGCGCTTTCCTGCAACTCGTCCGCCACAGTCAATCCTTCTTTGGCGGCTGCCACTACCGCTGCATCGGCGGCAACGTCAATACAGTCTGCCCCTGCTAAGGCGTAAGCCAAACTAAGACTTCTGACAGCAGGGAGATGTTGGTAACTGGCCCCACAAATGAGTTTAAACCAGTGACCGTTTTGCAAAGATTGTAATGGGAAGTACATATTGCTCACACTTCCTATGCTACAGCGATTCCACGAAATTGAGGAGGGGTAGAATCCGTTGGGGTCAAAAAATTGCTGGTTCAATCCTCGGATTGAGTATTCCAGGGGATTCTGTTCGTTAAAACCTTAGCAATTACCGAACTCGTTGCCAAAGCCGTTGAATTTCTGATAATTCTTCGGCATTGGGGGGCGACAAGATTTGGCTGGGCGGATCAACCTGGGCACCCGGAATATTTTGCTTCCAGGGACTATTGGCAACCGTCCTGAGATTTATTTCAGAAATAGCAGGACGAAACCCATATTGAACAAATACTTTTTGCTGTTCCGGTTCTCTGAGGAAATCAATCCAGGTTTTTGCCGCTTCCCTAGTTCCTGAATCAATATTGCGACGTACTAAACCAGCAGTAGAAACTGTTTCCATGGTAGGATTCAAATAATAGATTTGGTAGGGCTGATTTTGAGTCGTTTTGGCTTGTTCCCAGCGATGCAAGGCAATACTTTCATAAACCGTTGCCACATCAGCATCATTGGGTCCTCTGGCAATAAATTCTTGCAGTAAAATATCAGTGGAACGAGGGGGTAAATAGACCGAACGCTTCACTAACCCAAATAAACTTTCTGTGCTAGGTTCTTGCAAGGCCTGAAACAAAGAAGTCCCTGTTTTGGATTTTGTCCATAAAGTGAGGGTTAGCTGGCCGCTATTAGATCGCGTGGGATTAGTCATGATAAAGTCAAAACTGCCCCATTGAGAAGATCCGCCGATCGCGCCCCAATTGCCAGCCTCCATAGCATTTTCCAAGCGTTGCCAGTCAAAATTCCCCGAGGGAAATAAGATGTTTCCCCGTTCTGGCCAAGCAATCCCTACTAACATCGTTTTCGCGATCGCGCTCGGGTCTTCATAAAAGGGAGAACTGTCCTGTTGCGCCTGCCAGCGCTCACGCAACTGCTTTAAAATGTTAGCATTGGCTGGAATTAATACGGCCGGATCGAACTCATTGCGGTCATCTATGTAATTATTGACCATATCTTGCGACCCTTGGAATTTTAAGTCCAAATCAATGTTAGGATGAGCTTGCTCAAAGCTGCTTTCGAGTTCTTCTAAGGGGGCTTGGAGTTCGGTTCCACTCACCACAACCACTGTTTGATTCACTCCCGGCAAAGGCAGGTAAGCCGCTCCCAAAGAGGCTAAAACAATCGCTGCCGAGATCCAAGTGTTTCGTTTTTGTTGGCTTGCCCGAGACGTTGTCATGTTATTTACTGGTTAAAATATCGACGTTTTCCTGTAAGCTATTTAGTTCCTCACTCAAGCCTTGCAATTCGTTAATTTCCTGAGAATCGGCTAAATCAGCACTTCGCAATTTATTCTGCAACTGTTGCAATACCCCAGCTAAATTTTGAATCGAGGTATTGAGGGAAATGATTTGGGCTTGTCGGGCATCTTCTCCTTGTTGGGCTAATTTAATGTTGCGCTGAATTGTTTGTTGCAGGGATTCTAATTGTTGCCGAGATGCCCCGGAACTATTGGGGATTTTGTCTTGGATGTCAGCCAGTTGTGCTTGTAATTGCGACACCGAGAGTAAGGAATCGGAACCTTGGAATTTACCGGCAAGGGTTTCAATTTGCGAGGGTAATTCCTGGGCGCGATCGCAGGCATACTGAATTTGGGTTAAAAAGTCTAATTGCAAGGACGTTTCTGACAAAGCGCGATCGGCTTCTTGGCGCAAAACCTCGGCTTTTTCCGCTACTCCTTTCGCTGTCTCTCGCACCGTTTCTAAATCCTTGGCTAAAGCCGGATTATCAATCGCTAGGGGATCCGGCAGTTGGGTTTTTCTCAAAGATGCCCCAGCAGTCGCGATCGCGCCTGAAATGGGAAGAATAACATAACTGGGCAAACTCAGCACCCGCACCCCAACCACTAAAACGATTCCGCCCACCAACACCGCGATCGGGTAATGGAGAGGATTTGCCACTCGTTTCATCAACATCTCCTATCATTCCCTTCCCTCAATTTGATTGGAATTTGATCATCATTTTAATGTAACGCGAGGGCGATAAAGTCAAAACTGGCCAAAAATAACGACATTTTGAAAGAAAGTCACGATAATGAAAATAAATTATCAAGATTCTGTGACATTAACCCCATTCCCAGTCTTGTTTTAATAAAATATACTTAGTTGAAATTATATTTTTTACATAACGCAACAAAACATAAGTGATTACTTGTATTTATACCTGGGGAGTTAATCAATTTTGTATAAAATGTATCAAAAATTGTTACTAACCGCTCAGGATTTCCGAAAAAGTATGGGAGAAATGATATAGACTTAAATTAAAGTTAAATTTATGAAAAAGTCATGAATACCTCCCTCTCTCTTACCAATCCTCAAGTTTACGAGAAGCCAATTTTGATTATTGGTTATGGCAGTACAGAACAAGAAGATGTTGGTGCGGGGTATCTAGTTGCAAAAGCAATTCAAAATTGGAGAATTGAAAATGTAAAAGCCTTAAGTGTTGATATATTGAGCCCGAGTTTAGCGCCACTCATTATCAAAGCAAAAACTGTAATTTTTGTCGGCTCCTATAATCTTTATGAACATATGAAGCCAGAACTGATCATTAAACACTTTTTGCCCAACCATTCCGAATCCAATTCCAAAATTATTTATGATAACCCCCCTCAAACATTATTAGGCTTTATTAACGCCGTTTATCACAAAATACCGGAAGCGTATTGGATTTTAATACCAGCGCTTAACCATGAATTATCGAGTCACCTTTCTCATACAACGCAAAGAGCAATCGCACAGAGTTTAAAATATCTCAGATTAAATTTAGATACCTCCGTAAGTTCCTCTTGGGACCAACAAAATCAAAGAAAGTTTTATCATCATCAGTGGCGTCAATTGAAATTAATTAATTAAACCAAATTACGAAATGGAAAAAGTTATTAATTTGCGATTAAGACTGAAGTTGAAACTCTCCTTAATCACAGGTTGATGTCAGTTCAAATTTTAAAATTCCAACTGTAAATCCGACATTAACTGAGAAATGGTTTGGGGATTCCCTTTGCGATAATAACCGCCATTGAGTTCCGCCATTTGTTTGAGAACTTTGGCATTAAATTGTCCTTCCTCGCCATAGCCCACAGTAAAGAAAGCAATCCGACGATCTGAAGCAAAACTGTTTTTCTCTAGCTTATTAGTTAACGCTTGCAGCGACACTTCGGAATCAGAATCTTGTCCGTCGGTTAAAACTAATACGGCATTAATGGCATTTTCTTGATAGTTATTTTGTAACCAATTTCGGGCTTGCAAGGTGGCATCATATAAACGGGTGCCCCCATCCGCCTTGAGATTGGCAATAAACTCCATGCCCCTTTTCCGTCCTTGTTCAGTACCGTCAACGGTGACTGGTTCCCCAATTCTGGAATCGAAATCAATTAAAGCAATTTCTTCCTTAGGCCCTAAGCCTTCAATATAAGTGCGCAACGTACTTTGCACCGCCGGCAGTTTTGAACCGCCCATCGATCCAGAAGAATCAACCACTACCACTACCTGCGAGGGTTTCTTGGCATATTCCCGCCAAGATTTCAGCATTGCTTCGACAACTTCTGGAGAAGGAGGACGCAGGGAGTTATAGGTGGGATCCGGATTTACGCCGTATTGGGCAGAAAATTTGTCTCCTAAAGGAACACCAGGTACCCCAGGACGTAACCCTAAATCAGTAGCTACTTCTTGCATTTCTCGGGAACGCAAAAATTCAATGACTTGTTCCGCGGCTGCTGTTTCGTTTTCATTCATCCAAGGGGCATTGGGTAAGATCGCCCGTAAATTGGAACTAAAAGTAGCTTTGGGATAAACGGCTTCGTAGCGCGTGTTGTTGTTACTGTTGCTGTTGGCTTGAATGACAAACGATTCATAAACCGACGCAATAGAAGCCCAAAATACGCCATTGTCAACCATATCTTGGGCTAAATTGCCGGTAGAAGTGCCATAACGTGCAATTTTGCTTTCAATTTGTCGCACTTGTTCCTGGTATTGTTGTACATCAGCAACGGTTAATTCTTGGGGGGATTTCCCAGAGACACTGACAAATTCTGTGACTAAGGTTTGCAGCCCAGAATTAGACCGAGTAGGGGCAGTATGAACAAAGTTAATGGGCAAGGAGGGACTATTGGTGCCGAGTTGTTGGTGATTATCGAATTTGACAAGAGTTTGATACAAGTTTTCCTGCTTTCGCAAGTCAGAGGCTAATTCTGCAGTGGTCATGAAGACCATGGGACTATAAGCTAGTAGCGGCGCATCGGGAATTTGGGGAATATAATTTTGTCCAGGGGCAATTTGTTCCACCCGGTAGCGCAACTGGGCATGGTAAATTTGACCATCCACTGAGATTAGGCTGGGAAATTTGGGATCTGAGGCAGCAATATTGCCCTGCTTTAATTGTTCAGTCAGAGAAACAACTTCCGAGACAACATCGCCGCTGCCTTTGGTATCGCAGGTGAGATAAAAGCGTTCGCCACTGTCTAGGGTTGGTTTTTGCTGGTTAAGGCGTTGGGCAGCGCGATTGCAGAACGTTTTTAAGTCGCTGCCAGCTAGAAATTTGACTGGAAATCCTTGCCGATTACTCCCAGGACTAGAGTTATTCCCAAGGCGACATCCTGTAAAGAAAACTGTACTCCCAATTGCCATCAAAAGCGCGATCGCGCGTGAAGTATAATCCATTATATCAATTGATTTTGCGACTCGAACTTTCTAAGAAAAATCCAAATTCACTTGCTTACCAGCATTCAATCATGTTTTTTAAGCTACTGATAGCACAAATTTTATTGGATTTTCATTTATTTTACCCATAGTTGAAACAGCGCAATCGCGCTTTCCCAATCTTTAAACCTCCCTTAACCAAACGTTAATTAGACCTCAATCAACTGCAGTCGTTCATATATGATATAAGTGTTACCAACCCCAGCAAGCGCAACCGGAACCATGTACCCTGATCAAGATGAAGTTCGTCGCTTAATCGACTTAATGCCAGCGTCGGGGCGAATGTCTACGAAAATTGTTCCCAAGCCCCAACAGTCGCGTCTAATTGAAACGCCTTTTCCCCTTCCCTGGAATCAAGGGGCAAGACCGATTTATATTAATTTTAATCTTTGGAATGAACTGTCACGAGAAGAACGGGATTTAGCACTGCTTCGCGCTGTTTGTTGGTTAACCGGAATTAAATGGTTTAAGCCTGATATCTATCAAGGCGTTGTTGTTGCAGGTGTTATTGGTACCGGTGTAGAAATTGCCCAAGGAGACGCCATTGGTATCCTGGTTAGCGGTGGGTTAGCTGTTTTAGCCGGCAGTCAAATTTGGCGAAAAACCCGTAGCATGCAAACGGAATTAGATGCTGACGAAAAAGCAATTAAAGTTGCCCAGCGACGGGGATATGATGCCACAAATGCAGCCCAAGCTTTATTAAGTAGCATTGAAAAAGCGGCCGAAGTTGAAGGCAGAACTACCCTCAGTTTTTCAGAATTAGTCCGATTGCAGAACTTGCAAAAATTGGCCGGTCGTTCTTCGGTTAGGGTTCCCGAAGGTGTGAAAAAAGAGTTCTAATGGCTAGAATCGAACCAGTGGTTAGTGAAAGCATCTCAAACAAGAATTAGTGTGATTTCCCAAAAACTGGATACCATCCTGAAACAGGCTAAGGATCAAAGAAGCATTTCTCCTGAACAAGGGGAATTCTTACTCACCCAAACGGACAGGGCAGCCCGAGAAGCCATTCGAAACACAGCAGATTTCCTGCGTCAACAACAGGCAGGAGAAGCTGTGACGTATGTGGTGAATCGCAATATTAACTTTACCAATATCTGCGAGCAACATTGCAGCTTTTGTGCCTTCCGTCGCGATGCCAATACAGAAGGGGCATACTGGCTGAATTTTGAAGAAATTTTGAATAAGTCCAGTGAAGCCCTCAAACGCGGGGCAACTGAAATTTGCATGCAAGGGGGATTAAACCCGGAAGCCAAAATTAAGGGATCTTGTTTAGCCTATTATCAACAGTTAGTTACAACTATTAAAGGTACCTTTCCGCAACTTCATGTTCATGCCTTTTCTCCCCAAGAAATTCAGTTTATCGCCAGAGAAGATGGCATCAGTTATGAAACGGTTATTGGCGAATTAAAAGCTGCCGGCGTCGGTTCTATGCCTGGAACAGCGGCTGAAATTTTACACGATCGCGTGCGGCAAGTTATCTGTCCCGAAAAACTAAACACCCAAGCCTGGTTAGACATTATCAGCGCAGCCCACCGGGTGGGAATGCCCACGACTAGCACCATGTTGTCAGGGCACATTGAAACGCCGCAACAGCAAATTTATCATTTAGAACAACTGCGATCGCTGCAAGAAACGGCGATTAAGAATCATTATCCGGCAGGCATTACCGAATTTATTTTACTGCCTTTTGTGGGAGAAGAAGCCCCCAAACCATTGCGTCAACGCGTAGGGAGAGACCAACCGATTAAAGAAGATGCCCTCCATCTCACCGCTGTCGCTAGAATTTATTTAGGAAACTGGATTTCCAATCATCAGCCCAGTTGGGTAAAACTTGGTTTAGCAGGGGCAACAGAAGCGCTACAGTGGGGATGTAATGATATTGGCGGTACGTTGATGGAAGAGCATATTACCAGCATGGCAGGGGCGCAAGGGGGAACTTGTATGGAAGTCTCCAGTTTGCAAAACGCGATTGCCAGCATTGGCCGTCCCTACCAAGAACGGAATACTGTTTATCAACCTCTCATGGAACCAATTACAACCAAGGATTATCGTCAGAATGTCATTCCGGCTTAATCTGTAACGGCTACAGCAATGTCAACAGCGAGTTTTAATCATGTATAACGATAATAACCATCATCCCCGTTCCCAGAAAAATGGTTCTCGGCCATCGATGCCATCGATTTTTAATGACCAAAATTCACAATTTCCTTCCGGTTCCCCTGAGTTTCAAGACGATCCTGATTTAGAAGAAGACAGATCTCAACCTCTGACAGAACAAGGCAAAGAAAATTTACGCTTGCTACGGCGTTTTTATCTGACCTTAATTATTACCGGTGTCGTGTTAGGGGGTCTTCTCTCTTGGGGCGTAGTCACCGTAATGGGTCAATGGGACATGATTGATCCTCCCGCAGAAAACCGTTTAAATCAGTAACACTGACCAAGGTCATT
>JBDGQV010000166.1:12813-24827 GCA_042218725.1 Halothece sp.
TGATTGATCCTCCCGCAGAAAACCGTTTAAATCAGTAACACTGACCAAGGTCATTAGTCATTGGTCATTAGTTTATAAAAGACAACTCTAAAGACTTAGGTGTCACAATAATTTTCAGAATTGGTATCAATCATCAGTAAAAATCCAGCAATTGGCCGGAAATATTAATCAACAAATGACATATTTTGCCGATGAAACATCGATTTATATTGAGGATTTTAATTGCTAGTTTAGGGATTAATTTAGCTTGGGGATTCAGTTTACCGAGTTCGGCACAAACGCAATTTCAAAATCCCTTAGAAGTTCAAGAATTTAATGATCCCTTGCTTCCTAATCCGCCGGTTCCACGACCGCTAAGTCCTTTAGAAAAATTCCGGTTAGAACAAGCATTGGATCAACTGAATCAACAAGCCAGAAACCGCTATCAACAGGGTAATGTTGCAGGCGCATTTGAGATTTGGTATCGCGAATTAAGATTGCGTCAAAAACTGAAACCGATTCAAGAAGTCAAGGCATTGGGGCGCGTCGGCGAAATTGCTTGGTCGGAAAATCGTTCCCAAGACTTTCGCAATATTAAACAACGGTTGCAAACCATTGAAACCACGGCGAAAAATAATGATAATCGGGAATTAATGAAAGCATTAGCCCAAACCTATGAACAAATGCGTGCCCTCGATCGCGCGATCGCGATTTATCAAAATTTAGTAAAAGAGAGTGGTAATCCGACGCCAATTTTAGAAAAAACGGCTCAATTATATGAAGAACAATTTGCCTACAAAGAAGCTGCTAATATTTACGAAAAGTTATTAGAGAAGGCAACAGAAAAAAATAATACAGTTGCAAAAATCAACTATCTTTCTAATCTCAAATATCTGTACGAACAAGGGAACAAACCAGAACAAGGGATTACTGTAAAACAGCGTTTAATTGAACTGTATCAACAGCAAAATAATCAGCAAGCATTACCCGGTTTAATGGTGGCTTTGGGAGAAGATTACGCCCAAACCAATCAAGGGAATCAAGCCAGTCGAACCTATCAAAACGCCTTTGATTTAGCCTGGTCGCAACAAAAATACGCGATCGCGTCTGATGCTCTATCCAGCCTTGCCCAACTTTATCGCAAAGATGGCTCGCTCGACACCACCCTCCAAATTTATGAACAATTGTTAATCGTGCATCGGCAATCTTCCGATCACTATGGTTTAATGATGACCTACGATCAAATTGGCCAACTCCATCAGCAACAGGATCAGGCTCAAAAAGCAATTACTGCTTATGAAAACGCGCTACAAATTGCCCAATCTCTGAATTATCAACAAGATTATTTCCAACAAAAAATTCAACAGCTAAAATCTTAAGGAAATATAAAGGATTAGTTGTTTATAATTACTAAAAAAACTTGGCTTTACAGTAAGTTTTGTGTTATTTAGAGGGGAATCCTTCAAATAAATAAAATACCTCCTTTATGCGTGTCTTACTCGTTTATCCCCGTTTTCCGCAAAGTTTCTGGTCATTTGAACGGGCATTAGCCTTAGTCAACCGCAAAGCATTTCTACCGCCATTAGGACTAATCACGGTTGCGGCCATTCTCCCCCAAGAATGGGATTTCCACTTGGTCGATTGCAATCTCCGGGAAGTCACCCAACAAGAATGGGAATGGGCAGATTTAGTCATGATTTCCGCCATGATTGTGCAGAAAGAAGACTTTAATGCCCAAATCCAAAAAGCCAAAGAATATGGTAAACCGGTGGCAGTAGGCGGCCCTTATCCCACCGCTTTGCCCCATGAAGCAGAAGCGACAAATGCTGACTATCTAGTGCTTGACGAAGGGGAAATTACCCTGCCCAAATTTGTGGAAGCCCTGGAAAATGGAGAAACCGGCGGTAAGTTTAGGGCAGAGGAAAAACCAGATGTTACCCAAACGCCAATCCCTCGTTACGATTTATTGGAAATGGATGCCTATGATAATATGTCGGCGCAATTTTCCCGGGGGTGTCCGTTCCAATGCGAATTCTGCGATATTATTGTTCTGTATGGGCGTAAACCTCGCACCAAAACCCCTCAGCAATTAATTGCCGAATTAGAACGTCTCTACGAACTGGGATGGCAACGCAGTATCTTCATTGTTGATGATAATTTCATTGGCAATAAGCGGAATGTGAAACTGCTATTGCGGGAATTAAAAACCTGGATGCAAGAACATAACTATCCCTTTACCCTCAATACTGAAGCTTCCGTTGACTTAGCCCAAGATCCCGAATTGATGGATTTAATGGTGGAAGCGAACTTTAATTCCGTCTTTTTGGGCATTGAAACCCCCGATGAAGATAGCTTAGTCTTAACCAAAAAACACCAAAACACGCGCGATCCGCTTTCCGATGCCGTTAAAACCATTATGCGCCACGGCATGCGAGTCACTGCTGGATTTATTATTGGCTTTGATGGGGAAGAATCTCAAGCCGGCAAGCGCATTGTTCAATTTGTCGAAAATACCTCCATTACCTTGGCAATGTTCAGTATGTTGCAAGCCCTTCCCGATACCGGATTGTGGCATCGTTTGCAAAAAGAGGGGCGACTGTTGGATCAGGGGGCAAATATTAATCAAACGACCCTGATGAACTTTATCCCCACGCGCCCAGTAGAAGAAATTGCCAAGGAATACATTGAAGCTTTCTGGGAATTATACGATCCGCAAAACTATCTCGATCGCGCCTACAATCAATATCTCCTCATTGGCGAACCCAACCATAACCGCAGATCTCGCAAGGTAGATTGGACAACCATTCGTGCCATGTTACTGATCTTCTGGCGACAGGGCGTTGTTCGCAAAACTCGCTGGAGTTTCTGGAAATATCTCTTTCACATCTATCGTGCCAAACCTAAGTTATTAAGCAGTTATCTTGCCCAATGCGCCCTTGGGGAACACTTTATTGAATATCGGGAATTGGTACGAGATAAAATCCAAGCGCAATTAGACGAATACTTAACCCTGAAAGCCAGTCAAGAAAATCAAGAGACCCAAGAATCGCAATCAGAAGAACCTGTTGCAACGCCCATTTCTTCCGATGTTTCTTAAACGCGATTGATGCAGTCGGGGCGAATTCGCTTCGCCCTTATGAAAGGACAAGCCATATAATAGCTAGCAATAGATTTAGCATCCACATTCGCGTCGCCGCTGTGAATCAATTGTTCTAGTTCTTCTGGGGTATAAAAAACAATCTCAATATCTTCATCCTCATCTTGATCCGGGGGCGTATCTAACGGTTCTAAATTTGTGGCTAAAAAGGAATAGATGTATTCATCAGAATACCCTGGTGCTAGGGGAAATTTCCCTAAATCCTGCCATTGATGAGCGCGATAGCCCGTTTCTTCTTCCAGTTCCCGTTTGATGGTTTCCGCGGCTTTTTCGGAAGATTCCACCGTTCCTGCCGGAAATTCCAATAAGCGTTGTTTCAGGGCAAAGCGATATTGATCCACTAAAACTAATTTTCCGTCCGGCGTTAGGGGAACTGCTAAGGCGCCGCCGGGGTGGCGAATGCATTCCCATTCCCCTTCTATCCCATTGGGAAGACGGATATGGGTGACTTCAAAATTAAATTTACGTCCTTGATAGTGAAGACGTTCTTTCAAGATTTCGGGAGAAGATTCATTCAGTGACATGAAATTAAAGTTGTTGCAGAATACCAGAACAGTCTACCGTGTCTTTTAACTGCGCGATCGCGCTTCCTGTAATCGGATCCACCCAATTCGGCGCAATTTCCTCTAAAGGAACTAAAACAAAGGCCCGCTCTCTCATGCGAGGATGAGGCAGTTGTAAGCGCGGGGTATCCAACACGATATCTTCATATAAAAGCAAATCCAAATCAAGGGTACGCGCCCCCCAACGTTCTTGACGCACCCGCCCAAACTGGGTTTCAATGCTCAATAATGTATCTAACAAGGGGTGAGGCGGTAAACTGGTAGTAAGAAGAGCACAGCCATTGAGATAATTGGGTTGAGCAGGGCCAACCGGCACGGTTTCGTACCAGCTGGAAACGTCATTAACGGTAATTTCTGGAGATTGGTTCAACTGGGAAATTGCTTGTTCTAGATTCTGTTGCGATTCTCCTAAATTGCTGCCCAATGCAATGGCACAACTGACAGTTTGCTGATTACTCATGGCTCCTTCTCAGAATTGATTCAGATATTAATGGAACAATGGAAACGACTGCATCAATCTAATTAATCATGCGATCGCGCTCTGAATCTCAAAACCTCGTTTTCCTTGGTGGGGGTCATAGTCATGCCATTGTACTACGACGATGGCAAATGCACTCGCTTCCCAACACTCGCTTAACCCTGTTGAGCGATACGGAAAAAGCCCCCTATTCAGGAATGTTGCCGGCTCATGTGGCAGGTTTGTACCGTTACGACCAAATCCATATTGACTTGCCCCATTTAGCCCAACTGGCCCAAGCAAAATTTTATCAGGATAAAGCCATCGGTCTCGATTTAGAGCGAAAACAAATTTTGTGTTTAAATCGGCCACCCCTTCCCTTTGATACCGTTTCCATTGATATCGGTTCGACACCGGCGACTTTCACTGTACCAGGGGCAAAAGACTATGCCGTTCCCGCAAAACCGGTTCCGGTGTTTCTCCAGCACTGGGAGCAATTTTTGCAAGCGGTGGAAGCAACGCCCAATCAACCGAGAACTCTTGCCATTGTCGGCGGTGGCGCTGGCGGTGTGGAACTGGCTTTAAATATGCAGCAAAGACTGCAACAAAACAGTGATCAAGTCTCCATTCATGTATTTCAACGGGAACCGGAATTATTGCCGCGACATGGCAAATGGGTTCGCCGCCATCTACAGAATTTATTAAGCCAACGCGGGGTAACATTCCATTTAGGAGAAACTGTCAGTGAAGTGTTGCCTGATAAAGTAAGGTGTGAATCGGGGTTCACCCTAGAAACCGATATTGTCTTTTGGGTAACCCAAGCCAGCGCCCCAGATTGGATTGAAGAGAGCGGCTTAGCCACAGATGAGCGAGGATTTATTTTAGTGAATCAGTATTTACAGTCAGTGTCTCATCCCTTTGTCTTTGCTGCGGGGGATATCGCTACCATCCAAGATCATCCTCGCCCCAAAGCAGGAGTTTTTGCAGTCCGACAAGGGAAACCTCTCTTTCAAAATCTGCAACGCACCGTGTTGGACAAACCCTTAAAGCCGTACCGACCGCAACGATTCTACCTCAGTTTAATCGGCACTGGCGACCAAAGCGCGATCGCGTCTTGGGGACCATTGGGCTTTCATTCGCCGTTGCTGTGGCGTTGGAAAGACCGCATTGATCGCAAATTTATGGCCCAATTTCCTCATTAAGATTCGTGAAGAAAATTCATCCCTCCTTGCGCAAAGGAGGGCTTTGTTCACTATTTTTATCTAACTGACCTTAGAAGGGCCGAAACAAGAATTCTTTGACATCTTTAAAAGTTGTTTTTATACTAACTTTCTATTAAACTTAAACTTGCGCCGCGATCGCGCTGTTGCTCTCATCTGTACTGGTTTCACTATTTCCGAGAGAGGAACTATCGGTTGTGGTTTCTTGGACGGTCAACCGAGAGCAAGGAATCTGATCCGATAAAATGGCACTGGCCATCATGCCGGTATGAATTTCTAAAATTGCTTCTGGGAATGCTTCAAACACCAACCGTTGTCCAGGAAAAACAACCCGCTCAAAGTACCAATTGCTAATATTTGTAATCCGTGCTACCTGAATAGAACTTGTGGCATTGACGTAACAGCACAAGATGGGATTGGAGGGACGGTTAGGGATGGGATCAAGGATTTGAGCCATGACAATAAGCTAGTACATTTACTAATCGTTACGCCTCTAACCTAGCACTAGCTGATCCCCAGTCGCTGTTAATCCTAATACAAACTCCCCCCTGAGAGTTGCTGATTGTTTCGAAATAAAAACAAATATAACTTGCAAATTTCACGAACTGAGACGGTTCTCTTTTTTCAAAACGTTTTTTATTTAATTAATTATTTTTGATTTTTTATTTGGTTGCTTAAACCCCCAGCACCAATTCGATTAACGCTACGTTAAGATATATGAAAATAATGAGAGTTGATTCTCTAACCAGTTGGGGACTCTCTAAAAAACCTGGCTATTGCCTTTGCTCAAAGCATTTCGCCCCCTCTTTGCAATTAATTTGACCCATTTTTCAGATCAAGCCCATGACACAAAAACTCCTGTATGTTCGGCTTCCCTGTAATCCCATTTTTCCCATCGGTGTTGTCTATTTAGCAGATCATATTCATAAGCTGTTCCCAGAGGTGGAGCAGCGTATTTTTGATATGGGAACGGTTGCCCCCCTTGACTTTGGCCGTTCCCTAGAAAATTACATTGATGAATACCAACCGACGCTGTTAGTCTTCTCCTGGCGCGATATCCAAATTTATGCCCCTGTGGGGGGAAGAGGCGGCAATCCGTTGCAGTATGCCTTTGAATTTTACTATGCAAAAAATCCCTTAAAAAAATTGCATGGTGCCTTAGGAGGGCTACGGGTAACAACGGCTTACTATGGAGAACTGTGGCGCAATTTGGGCTTGATTAAACGCGGCTTGAAGCGAGCGCAACAATATAACCCGCAAGCGCGAGCCATGATTGGCGGCGGCGCAGTGAGCGTCTTTTACGAGCAACTGGAAAATAAATTGCCGCAAGGTACCATTGTCTCCGTTGGAGAGGGAGAACTTCTCTTAGAAAAGTTGCTAAGGGGAGAAGACTTTTCCAATGAGCGTTGCTATGTGGTGGGAGAAACCAAACCCCGTGAGCAAATGATTCACGAAGCCCCCACCCCTCTGGAAAAAACCGCTTGCGACTACGACTACATCGAGCGCATGTGGCCGGAATTTAAGTATTATCTGCAAGACAACGACTTCTATATTGGGGTGCAAACCAAACGCGGCTGTCCCCACAATTGTTATTACTGTATTTATACCGTCGTGGAAGGGAAACAGGTGCGCGTCAATCCTGCTGATGAAGTGGTTGCGGAAATGCGCCAGCTTTATAATCGCGGGATTCGCAATTTTTGGTTTACTGATGCGCAGTTTATTCCAGCGAAAAAATACATTCCTGATACCATTGAACTATTACAAAAAATCCATGATTCAGGGATGAATGATATTCATTGGGCGGCTTACATTCGAGCCGATAATTTAACGCCTGAATTATGCGATTTAATGGTGAAAACGGGAATGAACTACTTTGAAATCGGCATTAGCAGCGGTTCTCAAGAATTAGTTCGCAAAATGCGCATGGGCTATAATTTGCGGGTTGTTTTACAAAACTGTCGCGACTTAAAAGCGGCTGGTTATAATGACTTAGTTTCTGTTAACTATTCGTTTAATGTTTTAGATGAACGTCCCGAAACGATTCGCCAAACCATTGCTTATCACCGCGCCTTAGAGGAAGTGTTTGGGGAAGATAACATTGAACCGGCCATTTTCTTTATCGGTTTGCAACCCCATACTCACTTAGAAGAATATGCCTTAGACAATGGGATTCTCAACCGAGACTACAACCCAATGAGTCTCATGCCCTGGACAGCGAAAAAACTGCTGTGGAATCCAGAACCATTGGGCAGTTTGTTTGGAGAAGTTTGTCTCCAAGCCTGGGAAAACAATCCCTATGACTTTGGGCGGGAAGTCATGGCCATTTTGGAAGAACGTTTTGGTCGGGCTGAGTTGGAAGAAGCACTCCAAGCGCCGATGAAAGCAACCTCAGAACTTCAAACAGCAACCAGCAATCAGTAATGAGTTGCAAGTAATAAAGATTAGGCTTCGTTTCTCGATTGGATCTACCTATCATTAGAAATGGAGGAAACGAATAACAAATCGCCCATCACCAATCACGAATCATTACTATGTTAGAAGGATCAATCCTAAAAAAACTGTATACGACGCATCAAGATACCGATCGTCCCCTCAATTTTGGCGTTTATTATAAAAATACCTTAGTCGCTTTATGTCATGCCCTTGAAGATTTTATTCTCAATACAAAAAGTTCGCCGTTAGTTATTGCTGCCTTTCAACAAGGGAAATGGTATCTCCAAGAGGCTGATCGCTATGGCGACCTTGCCGATGAGGCGCGTAAAATTACAATTATGGCCGCGCCCAATACTGGGTTTGCCGACCATCCGACGAGTCAACGGGATAATGTTAGTTTAGTTGACTTAGATCCCAACACTGACCCGGTGGCACAAGAATGGCATTTGATCATTTGCTCTCCCAGCTATACGGCAATGGTGCTGTGCCAGGAACTGTCAGAAGAGGATTATGGCAAAACTGGGGTGCCTGAACATGATTTAGAACGGAAATTTTACGGGTTTTGGACGTTTGAACCCGATTTAGTCCAGGAAGCAGCGGATCTCGCGATCGCGCACATTGGAAATTATGATAGTAAGTTGCAAACGGAATTGGAAAAACATGCCGCGACCCTTCGGGAAGAATTTGGAACAGTAGAAAAAGAAGATACCGGCGTGGTGGTGTCCAAAGTCGTAGACTATCTGCAAAATTCTCAAGCAGAACTCATGAACGAGGAACAAGCGGCTGCGGATAGTCAACAATCCTATTTACCGCAATCCCAAGAGCTTGATGATAATTTACTCTCCAATGAGATGCAAGCCTTTTTGCGGATGGCGCAACTCATTGACCAAGCCGATTTGCAAAACCCCATGGCCGCAGCGGAAGTAACTGCCTTGGCGGAAGCAATGGGACAAGTGTTGGATATTCCCGCTTGGCAACAAAAACGGTTGCGCTTAGCCAGCTTGTTGCACCGCTTAGTCCCCTCCTTAGGCGCAACGCCCACCTCAGAAGATGACCCCGAAAAAGCGCCTTCCTGTGAATTGATTCCCAGCGTGGAAGCCTTGCGAGCCATGCCCCAAATGAGCGCGATCGCGCGGATTATTACTCATCAAACGGAAAACTGGGACGGCAGCGGCAAACCAGGACAACTGGCTCATGATAACATTCCCCTAGAATCGAGGATTTTAGCGCTTGTCAGCTATTTCCAGAATCGGGTCAATGAGCTGCGGATGAAGGAGAAAACCAGCTCTCGGGAAGCCACCCTGGATCAAGCCTATGCCGAATGTCAGGAGCAAGCCAATACGAGGTTTGACCCGAAACTGGTAGAAGCCCTTGGGTTACTGGTTGCGGGCATGCAACAGGGAATGAGTCTGGAAACCTCTCAACCCAAAATTGCAGCCGGAATGTGGCTTCTCGATACAGAGCAAGAACAAAATCTAACATTAAATAATTAAGGCAGAAAGGATATGGATATCGAAGCAATTCGTCGTGGGAAAACGCAAGAACTCCCTGGGGCTGATTTGGAAGATGAAATCCTAACCCAAGCTCATTTAACCAACGCGAACCTCAGCGGCGCTAACTTAGCGGGCGTTGATTTATCTCATGCCAACTTACAATCGGCTCACCTAGATGGGGCCAATCTTTTAGGGGCTAATCTTGTTGCATCGGATCTACGGGCTAGCTTATTGGGAACAAATCTGGTACGAGCCAATTTAGCAAGTACTGATTTGCGAGGCAGTATTCTCCGCGGCGCAAATTTAATGGGGGCTACCCTGTCGCGAGTCAGTTTAGCCGGTGCCTTTGTTAGTGGTGCGAATCTCAGTGAAGCCAATTTACAAGGAGGAGACTTACGGGCTGCTGATTTACAAGGCGTTAATTTCGCGGGAGCGAATCTCAAAGGAGCTAATTTATCGGATGCCAATTTACAAGGAGCAGATTTAAGCGAGGCTAACTTAGAAGAAGCAGACTTGCGAGGCGCCAATCTCGCTGGTGCCAATTTAGAAGGGGCCAATTTGTTGTGTGCCGAGTTAGAGAACACGAACTTAAAAGGAGCTAATTTAGAAAATACTTGTCTAGTGGGAACCCAAGCGGATTTGGAGCGTTGACTTTATAGACAATTAATAAAGTATCACGAAAAACATTGTACAAGTTCCAGCAAAATCGCCACAATATTTAAACCAAGCAACAATATGATGAAGACATGGAAATAGCAGCAATGAAATCATTACGACGTTTGAGCATTCATCTTGGCTTATTTAGCGGTGCTATGGCGAGCATTCTATGGGGAATGACCGCTAGTACCCTAGCCTTATCTCAATCCCAGATTATTGAAAAACTAAGACGAGTTCCCGTTTTTACAGTGGCAAACGACAAGGGATCCCCTTTACTGGCATCTGGAGATAATAATAACCGTATGATGGGTGTTTTTATGAGTCAAAAAGATGCCAAAGAGTTTGTCAATAAACTCAAAAAAGAAAAGCCCAAATTAGCCCAAAAAGTACAGGTGGTTGCTCTTCCTTTAGGAAGGGTTTATAAAATTGATCAGCAAAACGAAGGTAAATCTAAAGACTTTGACTTAAATTATGTTCCTATGGAACAGGAAGTTCAGTCTGCGCTCTCCGTTCTCAAGAAACAAGGTAAAAAGGCGGAAGATTTCCAGGGAGTTCCTTTATTCTTTGCTCGTGGACAACAAAATCAGGGATTTTTAACTGTCAAAAGAGGAAAAAATAGTGAAAAAGTTATCCCAATGTTCTTTGAGAAAGAACAATTACAACAAATGATCAATAAACTGAAGGAAAATCAACCTCAAAAAGCGAAATCAGTTACTATTGATGTGACGAGTTTGCAAAGTGTTTTACAAAGTTTAGAAGAAAAAAATAATGAACAACTAAAACAAGTTATTTTAGTTCCGTCTCAAGATTCATTACAGTCTCTCCAGCAAAATTCCCAATCCAATTCCCAACAACAAAACTAGCAATAGCAATTCCATTGAGATTCTCGATTAATTAAATTATGAAACTAAAGAAACACTATTGGCTTTTTCTCGTTTTGATAGTGATAACCGCTACTTTGATTAGTGGTTTTTCTCAATTGAAGTTGAGCTCATTGCTCAATTCTTCGAAAGCTTCTCCAGAAACTTCTGCTCGTCCTTTAAAACCCACTCCGCAAGATCTAAATTTTGTGACTAATGTGGTAAATGAAGTTAGTCCGGCAGTGGTACGGGTTAATGTGAAAAAAGTCGTGGATACCAACATTCCTGATGTTTTTAATAATCCCTTTTTTGAACGGTTTTTCGGCGATGCCATTCCCAGACCCCCTCAAAAACGTGTTAAACAAGGATTAGGATCGGGATTTATTATTAGCAGCGATGGCCATATTCTTACCAATGCCCATGTAGTGAGTAAAGCGGATCAAGTGACGGTTGCCCTGCGAGATGGACGAACCTTAAACGGTAAAGTTTTAGGAACCGATCCCCTAACTGATATTGCCGTCATTGATGTCGATGCTCAAAATTTGCCAACCGTTCCTTTGGGCAATTCAGAACAGGTTCAACCGGGACAATGGTCGATCGCGATCGGCAATCCGTTAGGATTAAATGAAACGGTAACCGTTGGGGTGGTTAGTGCCACCGGACGACCCAGTTCTGCCATTGGCGTTCCCGATAAACGGGTGGAATTTATTCAAACCGATGCTGCCATTAATCCGGGCAATTCCGGGGGACCGCTTTTAAATGCCCAAGGAGAAGTCATTGCCATTAATACCGCCATTATTGGTCAAGCAGAAGGTTTAGGATTTGCTGTCCCCATTAATACAGCTAAAGATGTGGCGCAAGAAATTATCAAGACTGGGGAAGTCAAATATCCTTATGTTGGCATTCGCATGGTTACCTTAACCCCAGACGTGAAACAACGCTTGCAAATCCAACAAGATCTGCAAATTAGTGCCGACTCTGGTGTCTTAGTTGTGGAAACAGTTGAGGGCTCGCCGGCTAGGGAAGCTGGATTGCGACCGGGCGATGTGATTAAACAAATTAATGGCAAAACTGTCGAACAATCACGACAAGTCCAACGCCTTGTTCAACAACAAGATATTGGCGATCGCGTGTCCATGTTGATTGAACGCAATGGCGAAACCCAAAAAATTACTGTGCAATTAGAACGGCTTCC
>JBDGQV010000167.1:0-2411 GCA_042218725.1 Halothece sp.
GCTTGTTGAAACCGATTTAAAACCTCTTGCAACCGATCGCGCTCCGCAATTAAACTAATTCTGACATAGCCTTCCCCCGCTTCGCCAAAGGCATTTCCTGGCGTGACAACAACCCCGGTTTTCTGCAAGGTATTTAAAGCAAAATCAGTGGAACTAACCCCTTTTGGGCAAGGAACCCATAAATACATGGTTGCTTTTGGTTTCTCTAGGTTCCACCCTAAATTTCTTAACCCTTCCACTAAAAAATCCCGTCGCTGCTGATAGCGTTGTTGGGCTTGTTCTACATAACTATCTGGCAACTCTAAGGCAGTTTCTGCAGCGGCTTGGACAGCAGAAAAGATGCCATAATCGAGATTAGTTTTTAAGGTGCGCAATCCTTGAATAATTTTGCTATTGCCCACGACAAAACCGACTCGCCAACCTGCCATACTATAGGTTTTGGAGAGGGTATGGAACTCCACACTCAATTCTTTGGCACCAGGAATTTCTAACAGACTTGTCGGTTGGTAGCCATCAAAGGCTAACTCGGCATAACAGAGATCATGCACCAATAAAATGGAGTATTTGCGGGCAAAGGCAACAATTTCTTCAAAAAACTCCCGTGGAGCGACTGCAGTGGTGGGATTGCTGGGATAATTGAAATAGAGAATCTTTGCCTGCTGAGCGACTTCTTCTGGAATTGCCGATAAATCAATGAGCCAGTCTTGTTCCGGTTTTAGAATCATCCGGTGTAGTTGCGCACCGGCAATGAGAGGGCCGCGAAAATGAGCCGGATAGGCAGGGGATGGTACTAAGACTAAATCGCCGGGATCAATGTAAGCCAGTGCCAAATGGGTTAATCCTTCCTTCGAGCCAATGAGAGGCAATGCCTCACTATCAGGCGATAAAGTTACCCCATACCGTCGATGATACCAGCGCGCGATCGCGCGACGAAAACTCCCCGTTCCTTCAAAGGGGGGATACCCATGATTCTCGCCCACTTTTAACGCCTCGGCGGCGGCATCAACCACAGGCTGAGGGGCAAAACCATCAGGGTTCCCCATCCCCAAATCAATTAAATCTAACCCTTGTTCTCTCGCCTTGGCTTTTAATTCATCCAGACGAGCAAATACATAGGGGGGAAGGGCTTGTAAACGCTTAGCAGGGGTAAATTCAAATCCCATCGGGGGTTCCAATTCCAGATTGACAGTTTAACTCTCTTGGCTCACCGCAACCGTTTTATGGGTTTCAGCAACTGTGGTAGAAACCATTGCTGCCACTAACTCCATGGGCTGTACCGTAAACGGCAACCGATGGATATCAGAATGAGGGGCACAAGCAATTTCAGCCACTTGCCGCAACTGAACCAAGGTTACGTTTTCTAATCCTAAATCTTCTAGGCTCTTGGGTAAACCGATTTCGGCATAAAATTCCAATAATTGTTGTCGCGCTGAGGCTGCTAATTGATTATCTTGCACCATTTCTTCTAAGCGCAGTTGCACTAAAATCCCATAAGCCACTTTTTCGCCGTGGAGGATATCGTGAGTTTCGCGAAGATGGGTTAACCCGTTATGAATGGCATGGGCAGCCACCGTCCGACAATTGGCACCCCCTAAGCCCCCAATGACGCCTGGCAATAACACAGCAGCATCAACAATTTCTTGCCACACTTCGCCGCCAGGATTTTCCAGGGCAGTTGCCGACTTTTGCAGTAAGATATCTCGTAAGACGCGCGCTTGTTGAACCGCGGCAATGGTTAAGCTTGCGGTTGAATCGCCACTGCTGACCGAGGCTTCGTACCATTTCGCCAAAGCATCGCCAATTCCCGCAATGAGGGTTCGTTTAGGAGCACTGGCAATTAAATCATAATCTAGGATCAGCAAATTCGGGGCATAAGGAAGAGGCACATCATACTGAAAAGCCCCCTGTTCGCTATAGATATTAGAAAGGGCAGTCCAAGCCGCACAAGTGGCAGCGGAAGTGGGAATGGTAACAATGGGCAAATTTGACTGTGAAGCGACTAATTTTGCCATATCTAGGGCTTTGCCGCCGCCAACCCCAATAATAAAGTCTGCTTTGTGATCCGCAACAACATTTTGCAAATATTTATGCGATTGATCACAAGAATCGGGAAGATAAGATGCGGTGGTTGCACTCAGTTCATGAGCTTCCAGAATCGGTTCTAGGTGCGGTTGAATGAGCGTTAAGGTATTATCACCCCCGATAATTAAGGGGCGTTTCCCAAATTGCGCAATGTTGGCACCGGCCTGGGAAACGGCACCCTTTCCCCGCATCACTTGGGCGGGAGAGACTTGTAAGGTAATGATTGAGGAAGTCGAAACTTGAGTTTGCTGCTTCATTAAATCCTTTCGTAATCTAAGACACTATTAATGAGCTTAACGAAAAACCCGCTCAATCGCTTTCTCTCCCGT
>JBDGQV010000168.1:0-4358 GCA_042218725.1 Halothece sp.
AAAAACTCCTCGTAAATCTAGCATTCCTTCGGTTTCAATTTCTATTTTTTCCAATTCAATACCGAGCATTGATGCATTATCAACATAGGTCACCAACATACAAGCATTTAGGGCTGCCATGAGAATTTCTTGAGGATTCGCTGCCGTATTGGTTCCAAACAATTCTTCTGGTTCATCGGTATTGATGGTGAAGTTTCTGGCTAGTTGTTTACCTCCAAATTCATAGGATGCAACTTTTGTTTTCGTTTTTGTGCCACCATCCCAACCTGTATTAACACGAAATTTAGCAATGCCTTTTGTGTAATCTTGAGTAATGGTATCAACTAATTGTTGAGCTTCTTCGATGTTCATACCATTAACAATTTTAGTTTCAGTTTGTGGTTGGTTCATCATTAACTTCTCTCAATGAATAATTTGAATATTGGGAGATATTTTTAACAACTCCCTTGTTCAGATTTAGAAAGAAAATGCTTTTGTTTTCTGAACTTTCTGAACTAATACCAAGTTAATCAATGAACCGTCCTGAAAGTATCCACAAAGCGTACCTAAAACGTCCTGTCTCAATTAGCGGTTGGAAAAGATATTGCTGCAAGGAGAAAAGCACCGCAGATGCAGAGAACATCCTCCCCTTTAGGGTTACTAACATGAACACATGGCTGTTGCTTGAATTGATGAATTAACTAAGCTTCACTGCCGTTCCTGTTGCCGTAATGACTAACAAGGTTCCTTCCTCATCAACATTAATCGTCCCCGTGTCAACTTTAATCCCAATGACAGCGTCTGCCCCCAATTTTTTAGCCCTTTCTGTCAGTTCTTCCACTGCTTGTTTTTGTCCTTTGGTAAAGAGTTTCTCATAGCTTCCGGTGCGTCCGCCAAAAAAGTCGCGAAAACCAGCAAAAAAGTCTCTTAAGGCGTTGCTGCCATAAACCACTTCTGCGGTGACGATGTCTAAGTATTCTTCGATGGTTTCTCCCTGAAGGGTATCGGTTGTTGTGGTTAGCATTATTTGTGGCGCGATCGCGCTTCGTCTATATATTCCTATATTTTAGAATAAAGGGCTACACTGCAAGCAAAGGCTGTACAGCATGGGAAAAACCAGGCAATAACGGCGATGTTAGATCATCTGTTTCCCTCAAAGTTATTGCTAAAACCAATTGTTCTTCTTGCTGCCGATACACCTCAAACTGTTTCTGAAACCGGTCAACCATCCAATATTCTTGAACTCCTTTATTAATTACTTAGCTAAAGCAGTAAAACTGATCGGTAAAGATTGCGTTTCTAGCCGAGTTAAATCAACAATTTCACTCGCTTGATCAATATCAATTCCGACTAAATTGCCATTTTCGTCAAAATCTAAAACAATGTTATTCGCAACTTCTTGAGAATCAACACTAAGTTTATTGGATAAGTGAATATAAAGCGAGTCAGTATCAGGATAATAGTTAAATTGCATGGTTATTTATTCCTTAAAATTACGATTGGGAAAAGCATTGTGGACTGTTTCTCCATCTTCTAAAGTAATTACTCGCAAGTATTTTTGTAACTCTGGAATATATATCCAATAACGAATTCGTGCGTTACTTTGAATTTCTGTTCTAATTGGATTTTCAATCGCTCTCTGACACCATTCCCGTTTTAAATAAGGTCTTTTCTGTAAGACTTGTTCTTCAAAATAAGAGGTTGTTTTCACGCTTCTAAAATTTGACTTGTTGATCTTATTAGTAGGGTGCATTTTTAATACACCCCACTAACAATCAAGCCCTTAGTCTTGCAACATCAACTGTTGGCGATGGGCGTGGTTGAGATTCAAATCGGTTCCGGTTACTTGTTCCAACATATAGACCAAGTGTTCGGGATTGAGGAAAGTGCCGTCATTGCGGCAACTGCCTAAATAATGCAGTTTTGCCGTTTGATTGTCCACTTGTTCCACAAAATCCAGTTCAAACACGCGATCGCGCAGATTGAGTTCTTTCTTGTTGCCGGATTTGGTGGTTTTCTCCCAGATGATTTCCTCTTGATCTAACACCGCTTGCAGCCAGTCTTGCCACTGGGATTGATCAACCGGGTGGGAAGCTTCCACCGTGACGAAATACTCAGCCTTGTCTAACAAGCTAGTGGCGGAACTTTTGAGACCTACGGTTTCCACACTGTTAATGGTAATGCCTTCGGGCAGTTGGGGACCTAGTTTCTCGCGAAACGCGTCTAAGTCAAAGGTTTCTTTCATGTCAAAATCGACAATTTCCCCGCTGCTACTCATGCCCAACGACAAGGCATTGGCAATACTGATGCGAGGTCCGGGATGATAACCGCCGGTGTAGGAAATGGGGAGATTGGCCCGTCGTACCGCGCGATCGAATAACCGCACTAAGTCCAAGTGACTGACTAAGCGCATTTCTCCTTCTTTGCTAAACCGTACCCGAATGCGTTGGGCGCGGGTTTGATCCGGTTGAAATTCTCCTTCAAATTCCGGGATTTCTGGCGGTTCCACCACAACATTATGGCCAAAGTCGATGCCGCAGACGCCGCAGTGGGAACAGCCGGCATAGGAACAATCGGGCACTGTGGTTTGTTCTAATGCCCGTTGCAAATCCTCTTTTAACCAATTTTTATCAATGCCGGTATCCAGATGATCCCAAGGGAGAGGGGCATCAAGGCGGTCATTGTGGGTACCGCTTTCCATGGTCTCCCAATCCCATTCGCCATTTTCAATTTTGCGATATTTCCAATCCAAGCCGGCATCGGCAATGGCTTGTTCCCAAGCATTGAATGCTTTTTCTAAGCTTTCCCACCAAGCATCCATGCCAGCGCCTAATTCCCAAGCGCGACGAACAACGGGAATTAAGCGACGGTCGCCGCGGCCGACAAAATCTTCCATGGCTGAGATGCGAACGTCGGTGAAGTTCACTTTCACCCCTTTCATCCGGCGAAACTCATTTTGCAACAGTTCTTGTTTGCGAATGAATTCCGAGGTGGAAACGGAATGCCATTGGAAGGGAGTATGGGGTTTCGGGGTAAAGTTGGAAATGGTGACATTAAAGTCAAGACGCTTGCGCCCTTTCATCCGGCATTCTTGACGCAACCAGCGAATGGTTTCGGCAATGCCAATCACATCGGCATCGGTTTCGCCGGGCAACCCAATCATGAAGTAGAGTTTGATCTTCTGCCAGCCTTGTTCAAAGGCCGTTTTAACCCCACGCAGCAGTTCTTCGTTGCTTAACCCTTTATTCACCACATCGCGCATCCGTTGGGTTCCCGCTTCCGGGGCAAAGGTCAACCCGCTTTTGCGCGTGCCACCGACAATATTGGCGATATTTTCATCAAAACGGTCAACCCGTTGACTGGGCAGGGAAAGGGAAATGTTTTCATCTTTGAGGCGATTTTTCACTTCCATGCCCACTGCCGGCAGGGAAAGATAGTCGGAACAACTGAGGGATAACAGCGAGAATTCATCATAGCCGGTTTCGCGAATCCCTTTTTCAATGGTTTCCACCACTTGTTCCGGTTCCACATCATGGGCAGGACGAGTTAGCATTCCCGGCTGACAGAAGCGGCAGCCACGGGTGCAACCGCGTCTAATTTCCACGCTGAGACGGTCATGCACCGTTTCCACATAAGGCACTAACCCAATGGAATACTGGGGCATGGGTTTGGCCACGCGACGCATAATTTTGGCCGGAACATCATCGCGACTGGGATGAACCGACCCATCTTCCGCCATGTGGTAGAAGCGAGGCACATAAACCCCAGGCACTTGCGCTAAGTCTAACAGCAGATCGTGTTTACTCAGCCCTTGGGCTTTGCCTTCTTCCATAATTAAGCCCACTTCGGGAAGGAGTTCTTCCCCGTCGCCGAGGGCAATAAAGTCGAAAAAGTCGGCGTAGGGTTCGGGATTTGAAGTTGCGGTTTGACCGCCGCCGAAAATCAGGGGATAATCGCCGTTTTCCCGTTCTTGCCAAGTGAGGGGGATTTGGGCAAGATCTAACATTTCTAGGATATTGGTTGCCCCCAGTTCATAGCTAAGGCTAAAGCCCAAGATGTCGAAATCAGTAACGGAACGACGGTTTTCTAGGGCAAATAGAGGCGTGTTGGTTTCTTTTAGTTTAGACGCTAAATCTGAACCAGGGAGATAAGCGCGATCGCAGAGTTGCCGAGGTTGAGCATTCAGCACATTGTATAAAATGACATGACCCAAGTTCGAGGCACCCACCTCATAAATCTCGGGATAGGTGAGTACCCAACGCACATTGGCACTATTCCAGGGCTTCTGTTTAGTTCCTTGTTCGTTTCCTAAATAACGCGCCGGTCGATTGATTTCCGGTGTAATCAGTTCCTCAACTGCAGTTGTCATCAGCTATCTT
>JBDGQV010000169.1:0-34559 GCA_042218725.1 Halothece sp.
AGCCACCACTGACAATAACCTTCGGGATTAGTATGATATAGTCCTTTTAAGGCTTTATAGCCAATGCGATCGCTATGATGAATGGGCACTGGAAGTTTCGGTTCTTTATAGGAACCATGATGCAGCAAGCACAACTTTAAAGTTGCTTCTAATACATCTCTAAAAGAAGGTACAATTCCTTCTTCTCGAATGGTAATCCGAATTGGACTAGCAAGCCCTACTGACGGGGAAGGGTTAGTCGTTACCACGGTTGCTTCTTGATCAGAATGTCGGAACAGTAAATATTGACTTGGTATTTGTAGTGTTTCTCTTCCTGTTGTATCTTGTTGATAATTAAACAAGCGACAAGTTTTGTCTTTTGTAATTTCAACAAAAATAAAGTCTGTATTAATCGCTTCTCCCCTTTCTTGCAAAAATTTCAGTTCTTCTCCCCGAAAACGCCCATCCCGAAAAATTAAGACTGTTTGGTTTGCCAAGTCTTGATTAGGAGTGAACTTTCTCAAAACTCTTGCAGGAATTTCTTCCCCTTCAACTTGATCTTGTTCTAAATAATATTTGAGAAACTCTCCTTTACTTCCATATAGTCGCACACAAGCACAAGCATTTTGTGTTCCTTTCCTGTTACTTTTTCGTAATCGCGCTACATCTAACCCCAGAAAAACATTAGCAACTTCTAAAGGATCTGCTAATACAAATGGTAGATTTCCTAACTTAGCTAGAATTCCCAAAACAAGGTTATTAATAATATAGGAGTTATTCATGTTTTCTACAGTTACCATCTGACTAGGAATTCCTTGCTTAAGTAATTGTTGCGATATATGATGGTAGTAACTTCCTTGGCGAGTTTGATCGAGTTGTTTGTCTTTTTCAGGAAGAATCGTTAGAAATAAATCAGGACTTAATGCAATTAGTTCTTCCAGTTTACGATTAATTTTGACAACATCTTTCTCAGACATTATTCCTTCAACTTCCAGAGAAACATATTTAAACTTAACCTTAAATCCTTGTTGTTCTAATTGCGATGAGACTTTATTTAAGTAACCAATTGCGTTATCTTTACATAAAATAAAAGCAATAATCCAAACAGTATTATCTTCCAAGTAGTTCCTATGGTAGCGAAAAACACCTCCTCTAGTTAAGCCTTCTTTTAAAGAACTATATGGGGAACTAACACCGTTTCCAAATTGCAATTTAACTGTTTCTTTATTAAATTTGTTAGACCGAAAAAGAATATTGGGATAATCAAATGAGTTGACATAATTGCTACTTACTTTTAAATCCCACTCTTTTAATGTTTTCTGAGCAAATTGTTTTCCTTGTTCCAGTAATTTCTGCCATTGGGAAACATTCATAATCGCTTGTTTGCGATAAGTTTCATAATTCGTTAACCCGACTAAGGAGGCATTTTCTTCATTAATAACAAGTTCCAACCCCTCAATTACATAATCACCGTAAGCGCCTTGATTATCCTTGACACAGACAACTAAATCCTCATCTTTGCTATTTTCTATAACACGACGAGTGCTTGGGATTAAATCATAATTCAAAAGCCGATCGCGCTCCGTCTCACAAGTGCCAATAATGCTATCAATTATTCCTGTTCGATTAGCAAAGCGATTTTTAACTTGTAGATTTAAAAGTTGATTGCTATTTTTGTTAGTCCGTAACCAGTAATCTTTAATCGTTTCAGTTGGCTTAATTGACGTTTTCCAATTCAAAGCAATCCCAGATCTTTCAGGAAAAATTAGTTCAGGAATAAGTTCTAATTCGCGATAAATTTGATAGTACTTTTGTTGCTCAACAATAACGTCTTGTTTACTGGCTTTTCCATTTAAAATCTGTCGTGCTAACTGCGAAATAATTCTAGGAGGAGGTGAGTCAAAAGTTTCTTTAGTAAAGTTTACATCCACACTGCCAATTTCAGACCGTAATTGTTGCGCGATCGCGCTAAATTGTTCTTGCCAATTTGATTGATCATTGTTATCTGTAGGATGAGAAATCAGCCAGAATTTGCCCTGATCATAAACTGCTTTTACTGTGGAATTTTGCCATGAAAACCGACTAGCAATTCTCCGTCCTTGTTGTACCGATAAATGAGAGACAGTCTTCAAACAATAGATTGTTGTATTAGGAGATAAACTAACTTCTAAAATTGTGCTGATATAATTCGGATTAGTGGTTGAAGAATTCGTCATATGTTTCACAAACAGATGTAAATGGACAATGGTTACAAACTTTCCCAGGTGTTGCTGGAAAAATATGATTAAACTGGTCAGGGGATTGATGATAAGCCTTAAGTTCTCGCTGATGGTTTTGCGCAACCCGTTGTAACTGATTCGTGATTAACTCTAGTTCTTCTTCAGTTGCTGAATAAATCTCGGATTCTTGGGCGAATTCCAAATGATAAAATGACGCAGTTACTGTGTAATTCGGATATAAGTGTCTTGCTGCGACTAAATAAACAAATGCCTGTCTTAAATCAGGTTGAAATTGAGTTTTCCCTGTCTTAAAGTCAACAATATGAATATGATTGTCCGCTTTTTGAATAATACAATCGTAGACAAAGGAAAGTTTAACTTTTGGGTAAGCTGTACCAATATAGACAAAACTAGGCTGACTTTCTTCCCCAGACGTTAAGGAAAGTACTTTCTTATTTTGTAAAAAGGGATAGTAGAGATACTCTTCTAGAATGGCAGAAATACGGTTTTGAATTTCCTTAGTTTCTTGTTCTAGTTGAAGAAAGTGATTAGCGATAAAATTAATCCCTTCTTGATTTAAATATTCAGGATAATGATATAGATAGTAAACTGCTTGTTGCGCCAATTTACCAATTTTTTGAGCCGTTGTATCTTGTTGTCGGAGTTCAGCAATTCCTGCTTCTTTTCCTCGCGCACGAGCGAAACCTCGTTTTCGATGACAATGATATTCTTCCCATCCTAGTTTGGGTTGAAATTGTAACCATAAGGAATAAGAAACCCACATTAATTTAAGTTAGCAACCCTATTTTTCTTTTTCTAATTTAAATTTACCATTAATAACCATTAAAGGATCGCCAATGGCGGTAATTTTCCAGGGAGGGGCATCAGTATAACGAGATGCTGCTAGAAACGGAATATTTAAGGATAACCGGGCAAGAATATATTTGGGAGGAACAAACCCACTGACATAGGGTTCATCAACACTGCCCACATAAGCATATACGCCATGATGCAACCAACGTCCAGCAATGGTATCAATATCATTGGGTGTCGTTGCTGAAAAACTGTGAAGAAAATGCATGGCAGTGGGAACATTGAGTTGTGGAATATCTTCAACCGAGGCATTGCCATCGCCCACAGCAAAATTGGCTTTTCCCCCGCGCGAGTTGATAAACACTACATCAAAATTCCAGGGTTGAGACGTTATGTCTTGCCAAGTTTTCTGACTCGCATTCGGCTGTTCAATATGCTGAACGTTTAATCCGGCTTGTTTTAGCAGTGGAATTGCTGGTTCAAACTGGTATTCTTGCCAGGAAGAAGTTTTAGGATAACTGTCATAGAGAAGGGCAGTTTCGGAATCTAAAAAAATCGCAGCCATAGCTTGATAAAGGGCTCGCTCTGGACTACCATAAATCCAACCCGCGATCGCGTAGCGGTTTCCGTTATCTTTTCTCGCAATGCCATCGGTAACAGCTCGTAATTCATGATTGTTGGGACTGCGATACTTTACCGGAAGCGTCCGCGCCAGCGTCAGGGTATCAATGGCATCCCCGAGTTTGCGATACTCGTAGCCGCTACGTTCCACTAAGAAATTGATTTCTTGCTTGAGATTCTTAAATCCCTGTGCAGAAAGCGTTTGATTCACATCGCCATAATACCCTTCTAAAAATTGTAACGGTTGACCGCGATCGGCGGCGAGGGCAACGGCTGCCACCCAAGCAGGATCTTGCACTGAGGTTATTACTACCCCAGGCGGTTCCCAGCCTAACTTTTCCCAGGTTTGTTGCAATGATTGGCTGTCACTTTCCCAAGCAGTAGCTACGGCATTTTCCATGGCAGTTTTGAGATTAAACGGGAGGGATTGTTTCACGGAAGATAAGCGAATAATCTCCTCCGGTTGAAACCGATTGAGAAACAGCGGCGTATAGCGATCATCTTCAATTAAAATGGGATAGCGTTGTTGTAAGTTCCATTGTTGAATTGCTTGTAAAAACGTTGCGGTATCAGGAACTAAAACAACACGGCTTGCTGTGGGAATCGCCTTGCGAAGACTCTGGATTTTATTTCCTAACGTTAATTGCCATTTTTCAACATTAACTGACTTTGGAATCGGAGGGGGCGGCGAAGAATCATGCCAATTGGCGAAAGGATTTTGATTGAGAGAAAACCCAATTAACAGAGTTAAAAACAACAATGCTAAACGCCCGAGTCGCCACATTAATTGATGCTTTGTTATTCGTCTCTACTGATGCGGTAACGGATTCATTGATGTCGTTGGATGCCTAGCTGAATTAAACGATCTACCAATTGGGAAAACGGAATTCCGGTTGCCTCCCATAACCGAGGATACATACTCGTTGCGGTAAACCCAGGAAGCGTATTAATTTCGTTGAGATAAACTTGTCCTGTGGCTTCCTCATAGAAAATATCCACACGGCTTAAACCAGCAGCATCAACGGCGGTGAACGCTTGCTTGGCAATTTCTTGAACTTGCTTAAAAATGGTATCAGGGAGAGGCGAGGGAATATAAAGTTCTGCTTTGCCTTCAGAATACTTCGTTTCGTAGTCGTAAAAATCAGTATTATAGCTAATTTCTCCAACAACAGAAGCTTGAGGATACTCATTGCCTAAAATGGCACATTCCACTTCTCTGGCAATGATTCCTTGTTCCACAATTAGCCGGCGATCATAATTGGCTGCTTCATCTAACGCCGTTTCTAACTCCGATCGCGCGGTTGCTTTGGAAATGCCTACCGATGATCCTAAGTTGGCAGGCTTAACAAAACAAGGATAACCAATTTCGTCTTCAATTTCGTCACAAAGTTTCGGAAAGACACAAGGGCTAGACCAAACTTTATCTCGATTAACCCCTTTATAGGCGACCTGGGGAAGTCCCGCTTGCGCAAAGGCCGTTTTCATGGCAATTTTATCCATCCCCAATGCCGATCCTAACACGCCGCTGCCGACAAAAGGAACTTGCATCAGCGTCAGCAATCCTTGAACGGTTCCATCTTCCCCATTAGGGCCATGTAAAATGGGAAACCAAACATCGACATCAGCGATTTCTGGCGGAAACTCCCAAAGATTGCCCGATGCTTCTAGCGTCGGTGGGGTTTGTTTGGCTAAAACCGCCTCTGCTGGATCTCCGGCTTGCCAAATGCCGTTTTTATAGATATAAACCGGGATTAGATCATATTTTTGGGCATTATCTTCACTTTTCAATGCCTGCGCGATCGCGCTTGCCGAACGAATGGAAACTTCATGTTCTCCAGAACGCCCGCCAAATAATAATCCAACCCGAATTTTACTCATAATGATCCAAAATTTGTTTTAATGTTAATCCCATAACCTATCATACTCTCTCGGGTTCCGTTCAAGGAAAAAAAAGAGAGAGTACAAGCATTTTTCAAGTTAATTTATGTCACAATTACTGACACAATAATGGCAGTCAGAGACATGATAAAAGTACCAACAAAAATCCCGGCCGCAGTATTCCCCCGACGAATTTCTCCCCGGTAATCGGTGGGAGTAATCAGATCAAATAGCCGAATCGCAACGTAGAGAATAATAAATCCTAAAAATGCCCATCCGACTGTTTCTGCAATCGCTTCCAATAAATTCATTTCAATTAAATCTCCCAAATTAAAGGACAAAAGCTGTATGCTAATAGTGAGTCTATCAGTAATTATTCAATTAGTTAAAATTATCTATTATAGCGATGTCAGTCACGATTAAACCTTCGACAACGAAACGTTTTGTTGAACGCAGCGTTCTCTTCAGTTGGCTTGCCCTTGTCTTGGTTATTATCGCCGCTTTTGCCAGCGGTTCGTTCTCGAAACAAATCACGAATCAAATGGTTACTGTGTCGCCGCAAGAAACGGTAAGGCTTGATCCGATTACGCTTGAACGCCGTCTCATTGGGGCATTGCGAATTGATGTTAAAGCCATTATGCCCTTTAACCGTTGGGTGGTGTATGAAATTCAACTTTATGATGACCAAAATCAAGTCCTAGCTTCAGCGAGAAAGGAAGCTTGGCGAGAGAAGGGAGTTTGGCGAGAAGGCGGAGAAACGGGAACTTGGTCAGAAGCTGATTTGTTAGGCGGTTTGGATGTGCAGTTAGGCAAGAAACAGCAAGAAGAGATTACCATTGCGGTTTCAGTTTTGGAATATGGGGAGACAGGCGGACAGGTTCTTTCTGCGGAACCGGTTTCGTTTCGGGTAGATGTGAAAAATGGAGTTATTGATACGCGCTATCTTTGGATTGGGTTTTTTGGAACGCTTGCCATGGCGATTCTAACGAGTTTTTCGGTGGGAACAGCAGGTCGCCTAAGAATTCGAGAAACCATTAATGATAGCGATGTGGGAGAACGCGCGATCTTGGGCGGCGAAAAGACACTTATTCGCGTGACAGTGAAAGTATTGGCGGATGAAACCTCCCCCTCCCATTTGACAGTAAGCTTGTGGCTAAAAGATGGAATGGGAGAACAAATTTATAGCGAACAAACGCAAATTAAACTCAATTTCCATAAAGATGATGAGGGAGAGATTGAATATGCCAAGGGAAAACGGGAACAGTATTTTGTGTTAACGCGACGGGGTTCTTATGGCTTTTATGTGGAAGTAAGCCCCGATGAACCAGTGGATCAAACGACTTTAATGGTTAAAGAAAATGTCAAAACGCTATCTGGTAACCAAGCTTTGAAAGTCATTACTGTTGATGAAAATTAAGTGAGGAATTATGCTGCCAAAAGTTTTTGCAACTGCCGCGATCGCGATCGCGTTATTCACGGTTGGCGCCAGCTATACCCAACGTTCAGCGCTCAGCCTTCGTGAAGAATCTCAATCCTATTGGCCTCGTTATGACACAGGGATTTCCGGCGTTTATGTGGGAGGCGCTTGGCAACCGGCACCGTTTCGATCCGACTATGGAGGCTTTCGCGGCGGCGGTCCTGGGGTTGGTAAATAAAATCACCTGAGCTATCCTATCTTGTCAACTTCTGACAATCGCATTCTAAAACACTTCACTATGACGCCCCAACAACGGAATCTCCTTCTCTTAGCGGCTGCCATCTCCTCTGCCAGTGGATTAGCCAGTGAATTGCTGTTAGGAACCTTAGCCAGTTACTTAGTCGGCAATGAAGCGCTGTCTTATGGCATTGCCGTGGGAGGTTTTCTCGCAGCCATGGGGGTAGGATCTTATTTGAGTCGCTTTGTGGGGAATCGAGGCGACACCTTGTTAACAGCTTTTATGACGGTGGAGTTACTCATTGCCCCCCTCAATGCTGTGTTACCCCTAGGGCTATTTGTTCTGTTTGTGGTTGGAGGACAAATTTGGTTAGGACTGAGTCTTGTCACCCTCGTGTTAGGCACCTTAGCCGGGTTGGAAATTCCTCTGTTAACCCGCATGGTGGAGGAAGAAGAAGGGGTCAAAGATGCCCTAGCTGGGGTGCTAGCCATGGACTATTTTGGGGCATTGGTAGGGTCGTTGGCGTTTCCGGTAATCTTATTGCCGTTAGTGGGGATGTTTCCGGCAGCAGCGATTCTGGGGATTTTTCCGGCAGTAATGGTATTTTTCTTAGGACGGGCGTTTTCCAAGTTACATCAGTGGCGGATTTTTGGTTTAATGATCGCGCTGCTGTTAACGGCGTTTGCCGTAATAGTGGTTCCCATTACCGAACGACTGGAAAATAATCTTTATGGTGCCCCCATTATTGAACAAACTCAGTCTTCTTATCAACGACTGGTGTTAACGCGACAGGGAAGCGATGTCCGTTTGTTTCTCGATGGCGATCTCCAGTTTTCCACCACTGATGAATACCGCTATCATGAAGCATTAGTTCATCCGGCCTTAGAAGCAGCATCTCAGCCCAAAAAGGTTCTCTTACTGGGGGCAGGGGATGGATTAGCCTTGCGAGAAGTCCTGAAATGGAACAGTGTGGAACAGGCAACGCTGGTGGAACTAGATCCAAAAGTAGTGGAATGGGCAAAAACGCATCCGGCGTTAGTCAATGCCAACCAACAAGCCTTTGCCGATCCCCGAGTTCAGGTACGCTATGGAGATGCCTTTCAACTAATTTCAGAATTAGAAGACACCTTTGATGTCATTATCGCTGATTTTCCCAATCCGGATCGCAATGTGTTGGCGAAGCTATATTCTCTGGGATTTTATCGCCAATTACAAGCTCATCTTGCCCCTGGCGGCGCCATAGTTACCCAAGCCAGCAGTCCGTTTTTTGCCCCAAAAGCGTTTTCTTGTATTGCGACCACTTTAGACGCCATTGTTGAAAATGTCTATCCTTACCGGACTAATGTTCCTAGTTTTGGTCCCTGGGGCTTTGTTTTAGCGACTAAGACCGCCTTTAATCCGCAATTATCTCATGAAATTCCAGTCAAAACCCAGTTCCTCTCTCCTGCTTTATTTTCTAGCTTATTTGTCCTGCCAAAGGATATGGTGTTAGAGGAGGTGGACGTAAATACCCTCGCCCATCCCGTAATTGTTAAGTATGAGCGCGATCGCCGTTGGCTTTTATATTAGTTAATGAGGAGGCAAAACCTGATTTATGTTTGGTATTACGCTACTGATTATTGTTGTTTTGATTATTGTTGGCGTTTATCTATTTTTGCGTCAAAGACAAGAGTCTCCCTCGACTGACAGGGAAGAAAACAATGCCCCGCAACATCGCACCATCTTCAATCTTCAACTAGGCGATATTGTGGAACATTATGGCCGCGATTGGATTGTAGAAGGAAAACTGATTTATGAAGAAGATGGCTTCACCTGGATTGAATATCTATTGCAAGATCAACAAGAAATTCGCTGGCTTTCCGTGGAAGAAGATGATCGCGTGGAACTGAGTTGGTTGCAAAGTACCCGCAGTCTCGATATTCCTAGGAATCCGCCCAATCCGCTCACCTTTGAAGGAGAAACCTATCATTGCGTTGATTCAGGGGTTGCCAACATGAAACGAGAAGGCGCCACTCTAAATCGGCAAGCGGAACAATGCCGCTATTTTGATTATGAAGGGGAGGATGGGAAAGTTTTATCAGTGGAAGATTGGAATGGGGAGATTGAAGTCGCTTATGGACAAACCATTGCCTCGGGAGATATCTCCATATTCCCTGGGGGAGGCGAATCGGTCTATCGGCAAAATTAATGCCAACCGGTCTCCGAGAACGGAGAGGGAGGGATTCGAACCCTCGATAGAGGAGCACTCTATACGGCATTTCCAGTGCCGCGCCTTAAACCACTCGGCCACCTCTCCAAGTTTCGCAATTTAAAATTATATAATAAACCTCCCGTTTTTGACCACCTAATTTGAAATTTTTGCTGAAATTTTCATGACACGCTATTACACGATTCGAGTTCATAACCGCCAACAAGGAACAGAACACACCGCGACCATTCCCGATGATCAATATATTCTTCAGAGTTTAGAAGAGCAAGG
The DNA here is from genome assembly GCA_042218725.1 of Halothece sp. Taxonomy (GTDB): domain Bacteria; phylum Cyanobacteriota; class Cyanobacteriia; order Cyanobacteriales; family Rubidibacteraceae; genus Halothece. The sequence goes on from JBDGQV010000169.1 coordinate 9,645, forward strand.
GATTGAATTGCCTTATTCCTGTCGCAATGGGGCCTGTACCACTTGTGCCGTGCGGCGTATCTCGGGACAAATTGAACACCCAGAAGCCATGGGCTTATCTTTGCAATTGCAAGAACAGGGCTATAATTTGCTCTGTGTGGGGTATCCCCGTTCTGATTTAGAGGTGGAAACCCAAGATGAAGATGAAGTCTATGAGTTGCAGTTTGGTCAGTATTTCGGAAAAGGGAAAGTCTTCTTTGCGATTCCGCTAGAAGATGATTAATCAAGGAATGAGCCCCCTTTTGGGGGCCTTTCTGTCGGTATTACTGAACGGGAACAAAATCATAGCCCGTGCCGGAACGAGAGGGATTGGCCGGTTGCACTTCCACCATCATCAATCGCCCGTCGCGATCGCCGGAAGGGAGGAATTCCACTGGTTGCACCACCCCAGGGGCCGAGAAATTGCTGCTGGATAAAACATCTTGGATTTCTTCCCGAGTCGAAGCTTGTTCTAAGGCTTCCGCGATCGCGTTCATCGCATCATAGGCCATGACAGTTGCCCAGTTCACATCAGCTTTCCATAACTCCCGCGATTTTTGAACAAATTGTTGGCTCCCCGGTTTTTGAATATGCCAAGGAATGGGGATGGCCATCCCCACTGCATCTTCGCCGCCCACCTGCAATGTTTTTATCCCGTACAAATTGCCAATATCACCAATGAGAGGGAATTTGCGATTGTTGACATTAATCACTTGTAGGGCGCGATCGATGGTTTGAGGAGAGGGAATGAGAACAATGGCTTTTGCCCCTTCTTCCCGTGCCTGTTCGAGTCGTTGTTGCGCCAGAAATCCTTCTTCACTCAAATCAAACTCAGTTACTACCTGTCCCCCGCGAGTGGAGAGGGCTGTTCTTAATTCGCGGCGCAGGGACTGACTGTAACCGCTATTGGAATCATAAAAAACCGCCAATTGTTTCACATTTAAATCATTGAGGGCATAATCGGCCATTGTCGCCCCAACAATAAAATTGCTAGGAATCGTGCGGAAAACATATTCACTTGCCCCAGAAATTTGGGTGCTGGTACTGACGGGATTCACTAATACTAATTCATTTTTGTCATAAATGGGTGTAACGGCTAAAGTCGTGGTGCTACTCCAATGGCCGGTTACTGCAAGAATATCTTTTCTTTGGCCTAATTCTTGGGCGACTTGAGTGGCCACTTTAGGATTATCATCATCATCGGCAATCACTAACTTAATAAGCTTGCCATTAATCCCGCCGGCTTGGTTAATTTCCTGTTGCGCTTGAGCATATCCCCGTAACATTTCTTTGGCAAACAGAACTGTATTTGAGGCAATTGGAACTGGAACCGCAATTTTATAGGCTTCTTGTTGACCAATTTTTGCATTGTTCAAATAGATTAAAGTCTCAGGAGAATTCGGTTTTTCCCGCAACGCTGCTTGAAATTGGCGAACTGCCTTTAAATAATTGCCTGCCGCCATGGCTTGGGTGCCTTGTTGTTTATGGTTCAAAAACGCGCTATTATCTGAACCGGAATTAATTAAAATTTCTTCTCCGGTACTGAACCGATTGCTAAATTGAGCCTTACTAGAGGAAGCATTTTGACTCCCTCCCTGTTGGGAAGAGGTTTGATTATTTTCTGAGTCTGACCCATTAGAAATCTTTGTTGTTTCTGAAGAGTTGTTTAAGCTTGTGAAGAATTGATAACCGCCAAACGCCAGAATTAGTAAAAGAATATAAACGACCGGCGGCGGTCCTTTTTTGGAAGCCATAACTGAAATGTCTTAAAATACTTCTTTGCTATTTTGACATGGTTAATTCCACATTTCTAATGAAGAATTTCCCCGTGAAACTAAAAAGTTCGGTACACTGCAAGAGAAGCACTTTTTCTAGCTAGAAACGAGTTGAACAAAACATCAGTACAATGGGCATGAAAAAATTTATTTACGGTTTTTTTGGTGAGAGAGCTGGCAGATTAATCGTCGTCACTTGGAACTGGCTCTGGGGAATTTCTGAGTCTTCAGAACAGGAACAACCCGTCAATAGCGCAGAACAATCGTTGCGTACGATGCAAGAGTCGGTTGATCAATTAACCCAAGCAGTAACAGTGCAAGTGGAAAATTATCAGCAAGCGGAACGGCAATATAGCCGAAAAGTACAGGAATATAAAGATTTAGAAACAAAAGCCAAAACTTTGCAAGCGCAGGGAAATACGGAACAAGCGCGTTTAACCATGATTCAAGCGGTACAGCTGGAGAAAATTTTACCGCAGTTAAAAGAGAATGTGGAAAATGCTGAAAAATTTGTGAGGGCAGCCAAAGAACAACTCACTCGGGAAAAAGAAAAGCTGGAAACTTACAAGAGTGAATTGGCAAATATGCAAGCCATTGAAGAAGTGAATCAAGCCCTTTCGCAAATGGCAGAGGTAAATAATAACTACAACATTGATTCGGCTAAGTCTCAATTTGAAGCAGCTAAAGAAGCAGTAAGCAACCGACAAGCAGAAGTACAAGCCCTTTATGAAGTGTCAAAAAGTTCTAAAGAAAATTTAGAAGAAAACATCGACAATCAGACATTAGAAGATGAAGTCTCTCGCCGTTTAGAGGGATTTGGCAGTGAAGATTCCTCTAGTCAAAATCGTCGGTGATTACAATTTTGGAAGATGGGATTAATGGAGGGCGCGATCGCGCTCCCTTCCCTTGAACTTTTAAGGGCAATCTCTCTAACTCGGGTTGCAAAGGACATGAAAAGATTCGCTATAATACATTTCCAGGGATCTTAATAAAACTACATAATAAGCTCGGTTGATTATGGACTCTCCTGCCCCCCTCAATCAATTGGATCAAGCCTTAAATCCAGTTGCCAAACTAGCCTATCAGGGATTACAGCAAGGCAAAACACTCTTTGCGCTCACTCATAAAAGCATTAGTTCTCGCTTCATGAACGTTGTTGCCCCAAAACAAAATGAAAACGTTCACTCGTTATCTCCCGAAATTCTAAACAAGGTTCGGCTAAGTCGGGATAAACTCCTAGAAACGGACTGGCAAGAAGCAGAAAAAGGGGTTTATCCCACTAATTTACTATTTGATAACCCTTGGGATGACGTTTTAATGTATTATCCTGTGGTTTGGTTTGATTTAGTTTCCAGTTGGGAACGGGTGCAACAAGGACGTTATCAAGAATTTTCTTCAGATATTGATACAGAAGGCTATCCTCGGTACTATTTGCAAAATTTCCATTATCAGACTGATGGTTACTTAAGCGATTTATCTGCGAATCTTTACGATTTGCAGGTGGAACTCCTGTTTAATGGGGCGGCAGATGCCATGCGCAGACGGATTTTAGCCCCCCTCAAAGCCGGTTTAACTCAGATTGCGTCTGTTCATTCTCAACAAACCAAAGTGTTAGATGTTGCTTGCGGTACTGGGCGTACTCTTCGTTTTATTCGGGGCATGTTACCGAAGGCGACGTTATATGGAACAGATTTATCTCCCACCTATCTTCGCAAAGCGAATGAATTGCTTTCTGAAATTCCAGGAGAGTTGCCGCAATTAATGCAAGCCAATGCCGAAACTCTACCCTACTGCGATGAGTATTTTCATGGTATCAGTTGCGTGTTTACCTTCCATGAATTGCCGGCAGGGGCACGTCAAAATGTCATTAACGAAGTGTTCCGCGTGTTGAAACCAGGTGGCGTGTTTGTGATTTGCGATTCCATTCAGGCCATTGATAGTCCTGAGTTAATTCCCATGCTGGAAAATTTCCCGGCCATGTTCCACGAACCCTATTACAAGCATTATATTTATGATGACTTAGGGGAACGAGTGAAAGAGGCAGGGTTTACCCTAACGGATGTTCAAAACCATTTTGTCAGTAAATATTGGGTCGCACAAAAGCCTGAATAAAGGGAAATGATACCATTCCTAAAAAGGAATGCTACAGTCATTAGTCATTAGTCATTGGTTTACGAAGGACAAATGACAACGCTCAAAAGTTAAATATCACAATCGTTTTCAGAATTGGTATTATTTTTCAGAGGTAGCTTTGGTTTGCCACTACCTCTGATCCAAAATGATTATTCTCCCGAATCGGCACCGTTAAGAGAAACTGCATTTAAGCGGTATAGCAGCAACAGGCTTAAAAGGTGAATCGACCAATGCGCGATCGCGAAGCCCCAAATTAAACAAATTACTGCGGTCATTGCTGAGAGAACGCAATAAATATCATTGGCAGTGCGTTGATAATACCAAATACTAACTAGGGCAATAATTAGTAACGCGAGAGGAACGAGGGGCAGTGTCATCGGAATCACCTTTGGCTCAATGGACAATATTTGTGAGTCGCAGATTACGCGTTCCTCAACGGAAGGCGGCTGCTACGACCATTGGTCAAAGCGTTTGAGATTATAGCTATCTAACGCCCTGCTTAGTTTTTAAATTAGCATTTTGGTTTACGTAATCTACGTATTTTTTTTAACTTTTCACTTAATTTTTCAGAAAAATTTATAATTGTTTATATTTATAAAAACTGATGTTTGCTTGTTCGGGATCTTGCTCATCGAAAGATAAAAAATTCACCAGCCATGTTTTCAGGTGATAGGTTGCCCGACAATCATCTTCGTTGTAGCGAATAATAGCATCTAAAAGGGCGCGATCGCGTGTTTTTAACCATTGGTCATACCAGCAAACACATTGTTCTCCGCTGGCATCCGATTCTCGCCATTGGAACCCTAACCACTGGGCAATGGTTTTTAAAGAATAGTTCTCTGTGGGCAAAATCATAAACCGCGTCACGCGATCATGGAGATCAACCAGTCTTTTCAGGAGTTGCTGCTCTTGTTTTTTAGATGTTTTATAAAGAGCCGCTAACCGTTTAATAGTTTCCGCTTCATATTTGGAGTAATGATAGATGGGGGCATGGGGATCAAGGCAAACCAAATCTAAAAACTGTTTCCACACGTCTGCCTCTTGTTCAGGAGATTCAGCAATTAAGGGATAAAATTGTTCTGTTTCTTGCTCATGATCCACAATTAAAACCCCTAATAGGTAATCTAAATTACGTTCCGGTTCCGCCTCAATATCAAAGTAAATTTCTCGTGATGCAGAGGGAATCGTGTTTAATATCGATTGAGAAGAACTTGACTTTAATAAAGGTTGTTGATGTAAAGTTGAATGCGCCTGTTTTTGCAATCCAAATGCAATCTCTTTCCCTAATTCCTGTGCTAATAAATTAAAATCTCCATACGCTAATTTTTCCAGACTTGTTAAGCCTAATTGCTTCAAGGTTTCATAACGACTAGGAGTCACCCCAGGCAACAGAGAAAGATGTTCAATTTCTTGTGCAACTTGATAACAAAAGCCTTGCCATTGACATAATCCGCATCGTTGTCTGGAAATAAAAACTTCCGGTTCTTGACGAAAAATTAACATGCTTAAAACTTCATTTAAAACCTCTTCCATTCGAGAAACCCAAGTACTTAAATGAATCTGAGACTCACTATGCGACCTTAAAATCAGACGAGGATTATGGGATTCACTGCCTTGAATGAGAGATAATAGTTTTGCCTGAAACGCTGCCACAACTTTATATTCGGGTTTGGGACGGCGACCGAGTTTAATGCTAATGGGTTCATATTGCCAATTGCCAAAAATGGAATTCCCCGGTCGTTTCACTAATAAGGTGGGAGTTGCCATTAAAGTCACGGGTTCCGAAATGGAAAAGGGAATATTCCAACCTGCTAAACCTGTTTGCCATAAGATCCCCTCTAAAATACACGCTACCCCTTGTTCCATCATTTCTAAGGTTTCTTTTCCTCTGGCTTCCCAATTGCCAAGCGGCGTTTCCGGTTCCTGATAGGAGGTATCGGCAAGAACTTCCCTAATCTGTTTTTGATTTTCTTCCCGCAGCTTTAAAAGAAATTCCCGTTGCGCTTCTTGTTCACTGGGATCACCGTAAAAATCTAAAAACGGTCGGCGGTTACAACGTTTATAGTCTAAAAGGACAATATCACTTAGTAGCATTCGTTATATAGTCTGAGCTAGTTCAGTTTCCTGCAAACGGGGATAGAGGGAACAATAATCATGAGTTGGGATATCCGATGAAACGTCTTTAACAGGTTGGTTGACCGATTATCCTGTCACCCCCTCGCTTTTTTGATCTTAGTGCAGAGAAACGGTTACGCTGAAAAGGAAAAACGCTCAATAACGAAACATGGGTTGGAACAAGAAAGGTTATTTTAATTTTGGCGGGCAAGGGCCTTTGTCTCAGCAAACCCTGAACGCGATCGTGCAAGGATATGAGAAAATTCAGGATTGGGGCCCATTTGGGACGAGCGTCAATGCCTGGCTGCAAGAAGAAAGGGCAAAAACGCGTCAAGCAATTGCTGAGGAATTGGGAACGACATCAGAGACCATTACCCTCACGGAAAATGTGACCGTTGGGTGTAATATAGCCTTATGGGGACTAAGTTGGCAAACCGGCGATCATATCCTACTGAGTGATTGTGAACATCCTGGGATTATTGCTGCGGTTCAAGAAATTGCCCATCGCTTCGGCGTGACTTACTCCACTTGTCCCATTATGGAAACGTTGAATGAGGGAGATCCCACAGCCGTAATCGAACAACATCTCCAAGACAACACCAAGTTAGTAATTTTGTCTCATTTATTGTGGAATACGGGACAAGTTCTCCCCTTAAAAGCCATTACCCGAGTGTGTCATCAACAGAATGTGAAAGTGTTAGTGGATGCGGCGCAATCCGTGGGGTCGTTGCCGTTAGATTTACCGGATACAGAAGTAGATTTTTATGCATTTACCGGGCATAAATGGTTATGCGGTCCCGCTGGGGTGGGTGGACTGTACATTTTACCGGAAACCTTTGAAGCCATTCGTCCTACTTTTATTGGTTGGCGGGGACTGAATTTAAATGAACGGGGGAAACCGGTGAGTTATAAAGATACAGGAGAACGATTTGAAATTGCCACTTCAGCTTATCCTCAGTATATGGGATTAAGGAGCGCGATCGCGCAACATCAGCAATGGGGGACTGCTGGCGAACGCTATCGGAAAATTTGCGAACTCAGCAGTATACTTTGGGAACGTCTTTCCTCACTCAAGGGATTAACCTGTTTACGCACTTCGCCCCCGGAAGCCGGTTTAGTCTCGTTTCAGTTAGAAAATATGGCGCATAAGCCCTTTGTAAAAGACTTAGAAAAGGAAGGGTTTCTGTTGCGTACCCTAGCGGATCCCGACTGTATTCGCGCTTGTGTTCATTATTTTACAAGCCTGGAAGAAATCGAAGCGTTGGTGAAAACCATCAAAGAAAAATTGTAGATTATCCCCCTCCTGCTGGGGAGAGGGATTGCTAAGGAATTACCGTTAATCTTCGTGATCTTCAAAGGGATCATTTAATTCTGCTGAAGGTGGACCAAACGAGAGATAGAGAGAATACCCCGTGATGGCAATCACCACTGCGCCAATCGAAATGCTAAAAAGGGTTGCCGTATCCATAATTATCTATAAAAAAACCAGTCTTACTTATTTACAATTTTACATATTTCTAAGGTTATTCTCACCCTACTTTGGGAAGAATCCTGCCACAACCAGACCAGGAACAACAATCCCAGTCAATAAGTAGAGATTCTGTGGCGGAAAAAAGGTCAAATAATATTACAATTGATTGGAGTAGGTTAAGATGACAAATTTAAACAATATGCCACAACGGACTTGGTTAGGAGATATTCTCAAACCCCTAAATTCAGAATACGGAAAAGTTGCTCCCGGTTGGGGAACAACACCTGTCATGGCAGTTTTTATGGGACTATTTTTCGTCTTTTTGCTGATTATTCTGCAAATTTACAACTCTTCTCTTCTTCTAGAAGGATTTGAGGCGGATTGGAGAAGCTTTACGCAATAAGTCCTATTAAACCAACTGCTTCCACTGATAAACCCGGGGCATGATTCCGGGTTTTTTATTGATTGCTTATTCTTTGGCAATCACCCAAACAGCGTGGATTAAACCGGGAATATATCCCAATAGGGTAAGTAGAATGTTCAGCCAAAAGTGTCCCCCAAAACCGACTTGGAGAAATACCCCTAATGGGGGGATAAGAACAGATAAAATGATTCGGATTAAGTCAGCCATTGTCTTTATGCTATCTAGACATTGCCTACGTTGTTATCTTAACTCGAATTGTCGTTATTGTTGCGATTGCCGCCCTAATTCATAAACGCCAAACGCCATACAAGCTAACATTCCCATGCTAATTGCCCAACTGCGTCCGAGACTTGCTTCCACTCCGTAGTTACAAAGAATTCCTAAGGCAAGGAAGGGAACAATACTAAAAACTGAAGCATAAAAAGCGTTTTGCGATTCTCTTGCTTCCCGAGTGCGTTCGAATTCTTCCACCGACAGATACAGAGAGCGCTCAGCAAAATTAAACCAGCGTCTCAACTGCATCATAATCCACTCTCGCAGGGAAGAAAGACTCAGGTAGAGGGCGAACGCCCAGAGACTCACACCGGCGACGGTATTGGGGTCAATGTTAATGGGAGGAAGCATTTCAAGCATAGTTAAGGGGGATTTGGCAGCAATATCGAGGGCATCGTTTCACAAATTTTAACAAAAATTGATCGAGATGGATCCTTATCTAAGAACTCATCTCTTCTAGTAAACTCACCAGTTCTCTTAAACGGATGGGTTTTGTCAGATAGTAGTTGGCACCTGCTTCTAGGCATTTTTCTTCCTCCCTGGCGTTAGTGACATCAGTTAGGGCAATGATCGGTGTTTCCCTAAAACTTGATTCTGCGCGCAGTTGACGGATGGCTTCCAATCGATCCATTTCTGCCATTTCCACGTCGAGGATAATGAAATCAGGTTGCTGTTCTAAAGCACTTGATATCGCACTTTGAAGCGTTTCAGCAGTGATGATGGAATAACCGGTTGCTTCTAAATAAGAAGACATGGTCATCAAATGACCGGATTGATGCCCCACGATTAACAGTGTTGGCAACCCTTGCGAGGATTCAGTTCCTTGGGCAGTTTCTAATGAGGGAGTTGTTCCACGATAGGGAATTGTCAATGTAAAACAACTTCCCTCGCCAACAGTGCTTTCCACAGTAACGTCGCCGCCATGCAACTCGGCAATGCGTTTCACCAGAGACAATCCTAAACCTGTTCCGCCTTGTTGGCGATTGAGTTTGCTATCTACTTGGGTAAAGGGTTCAAATAGGTTCGGGAAATTTTCTGGGGCAATGCCAATCCCTGTATCAATCACAGAAAAAGCAACGTCTGAATTTTCATTGATCAATGCCACTTTTAAGGTAACAGTGCCTTGTTCCGGGGTAAACTTGACGGCATTAGACAGTAAATTGAGCAACGCCTGTCGCAACCGCTGTTCATCTCCTTCCAATACTGAGACTTGTTGAGATACCTCGGTGTTTAGAGCAATGTTTTTTTTAGAGGCACTTTCTTCAATGAGAGAGACAGTACTTTGACAAAGCTCGGAAATGGAAATTCGTTCTTGGTGTACTTCTAATTTACCGGCTTCAATTTTAGAGAGATCAAGAATATCGTTAATTAATGCCAGCAGATGAGTGCCGCTATTTTGAACGGTATCGAGACATTTTAATTGTTTCCCATTGAGGGGCCCATAAATTTGTTCTTGTAAGCCTTCTGTCATCCCTAAAATACTGTTGAGAGGAGTGCGAAGTTCATGGCTCATTGTCGCGAGAAATTCATCTTTCAAGCGATTTGCCTGTTCCAGTTCAGCATTGGCTTGTTTTAACCCTTCTTCGTAGCTTTTTTTGGTACTGATATTTTCAAACATCTCAATGGTGGAGATGAAATTCCCCTCTTGATCGCGATTGGCAGATATGGTGAGACTTACCCAAATCGGGTCGCCATTTTTATGGATAAATCGTTCTTCAATTTGATAAATATCGCGTTTGCCAGTAACCAGTTCCTCAAATAGGGGCTTTTCTTGTTGAAAGTCTTCTGGATGAGCAAAATCTGCAATATTTTTGTTGATGATTTCTTCGTAGGAATAGCCCAGGGTTTCCATATAAGCGGGATTAACAAACAGCAATTGTCCTTGCGAATCAGCCATGGAAATGGGAAGCGGTGCATTTTCCACCAAATAACGAAATCGGGCTTCACTAGCGGCCAGTTGTTGAGCAGTTTTTCGACGGCGTGCCAGTTCCTTGTATAAAGAACTTAAAGCTTGTTCTAATTCTAGAGTCCGGCTTTGGACTTGATTTTCCAGTTGTTCTTGCGTCCCTTTGATTTGACCGAACTCAGCTTTTAATTGATTGGCCATGGTTTGGCTATTTTCAGCTAATTGCCGAATTTCTTTGACCCGTGAGGCGGGAAAGGCAATGGGTTCAGAATCGGTTAGTTTTTGGGGTAAATTCGTAGTATTGTCCGCAATTTCCCGCAAGGGGGTGGTTAACCAAGAGGTGACTGACGGTACGATGGCAAAACTGGCTGCCATTACGACTAACGCCAATAGCAAATACCGAGTATAATTTTCTCGTACTGCCTGCACTGTATAGGCTGCTGGCAATTCTAACTGTAATTGCCAATTGAACTGCTTCGAGAAAGGTTGCTCAAAGCGATAGGTTGATTGTTCCCACTGAATAATATCGGGCAAGTGAGACGCGTTAGCGGGTAAGATTTGGCGAAGTTGATTGGCAATGGGTTGCCTTGCTTCTGGTGAGGAGGGGAATCTCTTGCCACCCCCTGATTCTGGTTGATTGCTAAAAATGACTTGGCCTTGCTCATCGCAAAGCGTAAATTCCAGCTTTTGCCAGGGTTGTTGTTGTTCTAACGCTGACCAGTTGCTAAGAATTTGTTCAAATTTGTTTTTCAGAGGTGTAATGCTCAATTCCACATAAACCATCCCTGAAAATGTTTCCGGTGAAGATCGCGCAACAGCAACGCTAAGATAAGGAGAGGAATCAGCGCGATCGCGTCTGGCAGCGCCCTTCGGGCGATCGCGCTGCAGTTGAGTGACAGTTTCTGTTGGGGAACGCTGCAGTTTCTGGAAACTGAGTTGTTGAGAGACGTTAACCCCAAGCAAGGCATCTTTCTGTTGTTCCGTTCGAGAACTGGCATGGATAATCCTCCCTTCCGCATTGGTTAAATAAACCTGTTCAAAGTGAGAATGGAATTGTCGAAAAAAATTTAGCTTGTCTGCAGAGAGGTTTTTGCGTTGGGCAATTTGTTGCAGTGCTAATTGATGCTGTTGTAACCAATTTTGAGTTTGGCTGTTTAGGGTTTGACTGAGACTTTGTAAATGGTGAGCTAAGTTTTTTTCAATCCGATTCTTAACTGTGTATCCTTCCCAAACCGTAAAGCTGATCATCATCAGCACGAGTAATGTAATTAAAAGATTGGCGATCAGTTGTCGAATATTGAATTCTTTCTCTTTCCTCGATTTGGCAATTCTGTCTAGAAATTGGCGAGGAAGCCCATAAAAAATCTGCGTGGCAATTAAGGCATTTAAGACACTGTTGAGAAACTGTTTAACAGCAATTAAGCTAGTGGACAAGGTACTCAGAGACATCAAGCCGTAATAAAATACCCATATCAAGGGAATCCCAATGAGAAGCCAATAGGTGATATCCCAAAGGGGCAAATCCCAGTTCTTGCTGCGTGTTGCCACCCATCCCAGCCAAATCGCTTCTAGGGTAAATAGAATAATGGCATAGGGATGTCCCCACAGTTGATAGGTATAGCTGCTGCTAATTAGGGCAATCACAACTGCTTTCCTTCTGCCGTGTAACAGAAGCGTCAAAAAGACAAAAATGCTGCCAAACAGCAAATCGACGCCATAAAACAGGGGAATGCTGAAATAATTACCGAGTAAGGCACCAAGGGTTAGCAGAATTAGAGAGAGTTGGGGCAGAAAATTCACACTTCTGGCATTATTGTCGCTGTTTTTTACTTTAAATCACAAGCTGTAGTGATTTTTATTACGAAAGGGAGATTGTTTGATTGATGGTATTCACTAGTTCTCTTAGACGTACCGGTTTCGCAACATATTGATCAGCCCCGGCATCGAGACATTTTTCTTTATCACCTGACATGGCAAAAGCAGTCAGGGCAATAATGGGAATTTTAACAGCATTGGGTTCAGCCCGTAGCTGGCGAATCGCTTCCAGTCCATCTAATTCTGGCATTTGAATGTCCATTAAAATCATATCAGGTTGTTCTTGCAAGGCTTGCGCGATCGCGTCCCGACCATTTTTCGCAACGACGATGGAATATCCTTTGGCTTCTAAATAAGAACAGGTGGTGAGAACATTGGCTTCATCATCATCGGCAATTAAAATTTTGGGCAACCTAGCGCCTGCGCCATTTTCTGCACCCGTTGCATAATTGTCGGTGGAGGTTTCTAGAGATTGCTCTGTTTCTTGGCTAGGATAGTACGGAATGGTAATTGTAAAATGACTCCCTTCTCCCACCTGACTGCTGACGGTTACCTCGCCGCCATGTAAATGTGCTAAGCGTTTTACTAAAGACAAGCCTAACCCCGTTCCTTTCAGTTCCCGATTGATTTGGGTTTGTACTTGCACAAAGGGATCAAAGAGGGTGCCTAAATTTTCTTCAGCAATCCCAACGCCAGTATCAATTACCGAAAAGGCAATTTCTGAATTTTGATTCACCCATTCCACTTTTAAGATAACCGTCCCCTGTTCTGGGGTAAATTTAATGGCATTGGATAAAAGATTGAGCAAAGCCTGCCGTAACCGTTGTTCATCAGCTTGGATGGTCGGCAATTTGGGAGGCAGCTCTAAATGCAGAGCAATTTGCTGTTTATGCGCCATTTCCCGAACCAGAGCAAGGGTACTGCGACAAAGATGTTGGATGGAAAGGTTTTCTAGATGGAGTTCTAATTTTCCGGATTCAATTTTTGAGAGATCGAGGATATCATTAATCAAATCCAGCAGATGATTGCCGCTGCGTTGAATCGTATTGAGACTTTGTAACTGCTTTTGATTAAGACTGCCATATACTTGTTCTTGCAACCCTTCTGTGATGCCTAAAATGCTGTTGAGGGGGGTGCGCAGTTCATGGCTCATATTAGCCAAGAATTTGTCTTTTAATTGGTTAGCTTGTTCTAATTCGGCATTGGTTTGTTGGAGATATTCTTGCGTTTGTTTGCGTTGGGTAATGTCGTGACCTGCAGCATAAATTTTTTCTCCAGCAGGGGCGGCATTCCATTCAAACCAGCGATAAGAACCATCGGCACAACGGAAGCGATTGACAAAATCGGAAATTGATTCTCCCCTAGCCAGTTGCGCCATCGTATTGTGAGTAGCTTCTCTGTCCTCAGGATGGACTAAATTCAGAAAATAACATCCCTCTAGTTCAGCAAGGGAATAACCTAAGATTTCTTCCCAGCGTTGGTTTAAGCGGGTAAAATAGCCTTGGGTATTGGCAATGCACAGTAAATCGAGACTGACTGAGAAAAAATGATCCAGTTCTTCGTTTCGTTTCTCTAAGTCAGCAGTGCGAATCGCCACTTGGTTTTCTAAATCGGCGTTGAGGGCTTCTAAATTGGCAAGGGCTTCTGTGCGCTCTAATTCTACGGCAATGCGATCTGCTAAAACATCGAGAATTAATTTCAGGCGATTAATATCGGTGAGCGGTTGATCATGGATAATACACAGATGTCCAATCACTTCTTTGCTTAAATTGGACAAAGGTACACTAATATATCCTTCTGCGCCAATGCTTTCCAACAAGGGATTATTGGGGAAATGCTCTTGCAATTTTTCCGGGTAAGCTAAACCGCCATGGCGAAGGGCGACCGCGCAAGGAGTGTATTCTTGTTCTGAGATAGTAAAGTTCGGTTGCCATTGCCCATTTCCCCACACCGCAATACTTTGCAGTTCCTGTTTTTCTTTTCGGTAAAGAAGGACCCAACTCACTTGTAAGGCATTGGCAATATACTCGACAACAGAGGCAAAAAAGTTTTCGCGGCTAACATTTTTCGTTGCTTCCACTAGGGTGCGCCAGCCCTTCTCGGCATTTTTCCGTTCGGTAATGTCTAAGACAACCCCATTAAAAACAATATTGCCATTTTCGGCTTGGGAAGGGGTATTCGCAATGCCTTGCACCCAACGGATTCCTTCCTCATTAGAAACCCGAAATTCACATTGCCAACGGGTTTTTTGGCTAATCGCGGCTTGGGTTTTCGTTTCCACTTCTTGCACATCTTCGGGATGAATCCGCTCAAACCAATGAGAAGCTTGTGAGGGATCAAGATTAGATGGAATCCCAAATAATGCCAGTGCCCCTTGATTGGCAAAGGGAAACGACCATTTTCCATCAGGCGTCACCACAAATTGATAAATGCCGCCAGGCAAACTATTGGCAATATCAAGCAGTTGGGCTTGTCGATTTTCTAACTCTCGTTGCGCTTGTTGACGCTTTTTCACTTCGCGACGAAGGTTGCGATCAGTGATGGCTTGTTCCAGCGCGATCGCGCATTGACGGGCCACTCGTTTCACCAGATTAACTTCTTCCGCTTTCCAATGGCGAGGGGTGTCTCGTTCACTCACCATTAACAGACTCCACACTTTTCCCCGGCAGATAATGGGAACAATCATGCTGGCGCGAATTTCAAAATTGAGAAATGATTGTTGAGAGGTTGCACTCAGTTCTGAACAAACATCATTAATTACTTGCACTTGAAATTGATGGTAGCGTTGACACCATTCCGGGCTGGGATAAAACTCAGGAATTTGATAAGTTTGCAGCAAATGGTTTGGTTGAATGCTGGCTTGAGAGCGAACTTGCGCGTTGCGATTTTTGTAAATTTGGTAAATGAAGGCGCGATCGCAGTTTAGAAATTGTCTAATTTGTTGGGTCGTAATATCTAAAATTGTCTGAACATTTAGAGAAGAACGAATCTGTTCGCAAAGAGAATTTAAAAACTGTTCCGATTGCAGTTGTCGATTTAAATATTCGGTACGCCTTTGGGCAATTACCGTTTGATTGGGAGAATCTTGTCTTAAATTTATAGCTGAAGCGCGATCAAAAGAAATTTGTTGGCAAAGCCAATCACGTTTTAAGATACCGACTAATTCTTCGCTGTTATCATCAACGACTGGAATTTCAGTAACATTTCTCGTTTTAAAAATTTCCCAAATTTGAGCTAAACTTTGCAATTGCGAGTAATCAATTGTTGGTTCAGGGGACAACATCAGCGACTTAACTGACAAGTTTTCCAACTCATTTCTTTTTCCCCAGCAACTTAGAATTTGTTTGGCTGTAATGATTCCCAGCAATTGCTTTTGAGCAACCACCCAAACCCAATTAACCTTGGAAGCGGTGTCATTTGTTTCTGTTTCAGAAATTAGCAACGCCAAAGCTTCCCTAATGGAACAATCGGGGTGAATAATTAATGGAGAAAAACAAATTGCCTGCTGAATTTCTGGTTGTAAGTTATCAGGGTTGCCCAACATTACAGATATTGCCCAAACACGGCAGATTTAGTTAGTTATTATTCAAAATTGAGGCAGTTATTACATAAAATTCAGAAAATTAGCACCGCTTTCAAGTGACTCTTAACAGAGTATCAAGGTTTTCAACTACTTGTTAACCGTAGTATTACTTAACTTAATCAATTATTGAGTTTCAGTATTAATGGTTCGACGTTGAAATGATGCGAAAAGCAGGGGATAGAATAATATTCAGCATTGCCAATTAAGTGAATTTTTGGTTGAATTAACTTCAGAAAACATTGCAAAGAAATTTAGGGATATTTTTAATGATCTGTGATTGGTTATTTCCAAATAGCAATCACAATTGCCACCATACTTTCTAAACCAACTAAGAAACACTACGCAATTCTGATTTTATCTCAAAACAAATAATTTACGAATCATCTAACCCCGGTCGAGGCATGGGTTTAATGGGCTTTTTGTTTAAGCGGCGCAGCCAAAATCCGCCAACAACCCCGATAATTAGTGCAATCCAACCAGTTGTGGGTCGCAATAATAAAAATCCACCGACCGATAACATTAAGCCAAACAGGAGTAAAATCGCAGCTAACACCCGCTGAATATCATTTTGCAAGTTTTGGCCTGGCGGCACCCCAGTTCGTTTCGCTTGTCGGCGCCAACCCCAACCGCTAGGACGGACACGACGATAAAATTCATCCAGGGTTTCGTCGGATTCTGGCGGCGTTAACAACATTACCGTAATCCAAATCATAGCTGTTAACAGAGAAATAACAATTAAGCGCAAGCCAAAATCATCGAGAAGGTTATTCGATAACCCTGGGTAGAGGGTTGTTACTAAACCAATGATGAACCCTGCCACCATAGCTGCCAGTTCCGCTGCGGCATTAATGCGCCACCAAAACCAACGCAAGACTAAGACTAATCCTGGGCCAGTGCCAATGGCAATCACTAAACGGAAGACCGTTGCCACATCCTCCGCAAAAAAGGCCGCGATCGCGCCTAAAGCCGTTACCATCACAGAAGCGATCCTACCCACCAGCACTAATTCTGCCTGATCCGCATTGGGATTCAAAAAACGCTGATATAAATCATTTGTGAGATAAGACGCTCCCCAATTAATCGAAGTAGAAACAGTACTCATAAACGCTGCTACCAGGGAAGCAACCACTAACCCCAACATGCCAACGGGCAAATAATCCAACATCAACTTGGGATAGCCCAACTCCAAATCATTCAAGTCGGGGTAAATGACCATCGCTACTAAAGCAACAACGACCCACGGCCAAGTGCGAATGAGATAATGGAGAATATTAAATAACCAAACCGCTTTTTCTGCTTCGGCTTCATTTTTAACAGCGGCCAAGCGTTGCACAAACTCGCCTCCCCCATCGCTGCGACGAAAGGACCACCATTGCACGAACAAATAAGCGGAAAATGTCGTTAAGGTAATCCCAGCAGTATCACTCCAACTCAAGTCAGGATTTAGGGGAACAAACGCTAAAATATCCTCGCTGGTTTGGGTTTGCACTGAAGAAACTAATTCTTCCATGCCGCCAACACTATTCACAGCAATCACGGCAACGGCAATTGCGCCAAATAGCCCTAAGAAGAATTGAAAAAAGTCAGTGGCAACGACCCCCCATAACCCAGAAAAACTGGAATAAATCAGAACAAAGATACTAACCCCAATCACACTCAACAGTTTGACATTCTCTCCTGGATCAATGCCTAAACTTTGCCATAACTCCAGGGCATCCACTACTTTCACCATGGCTAACATGGCGTATCCAATGCCAATGCAATTAATAGGAACGGCAAATAAAAACGCTTTGGTTCCTCGCAAAATCGCCGCCATGCGTCCGCCATAACGTAATTCGGTCAACTCAGCATCGGTGACAATTTCCGAGCGTCGCCACAATCGCGCAAAGATATAAATCAAAATCAAATGCGCAATGGCAAAGTTCCACCATTCCCAATTGCCGGCAATTCCTCGGCTGCCCACCACCCCAGCAATATAGAGGGGAGTATCAATGGAAAACGTCGTTGCTGCCATACTGGTTCCCGCTAACCACCAAGGCAGGGAACGCCCAGAAACAAAAAAGTCCACCAAACTGGTAGAACCGCGTCGAGATAAAATTAATCCTAATGTCAGAGCGAGAATCAGATAGAGCAGGATAATCAGCCAGTCAATGAGTTGCATAATAAAACTTACTTAAAGTGAAGTATTAAGAAAAAACCAGCCATCCTATTAACCCGTTTTCCTTTTATTGATAGGGGTTAAGTGTCTTACCATAGAAAAAGTAGAAATCAAAGATGGCAACTTGAATTGCGTCAACATCTTATCATTGTCTGATCAGGTGTCAGCGCATAATCCTGTCAAGGAATTGCTATTACCATTAAGCGTCGTCAATTGCTAAGAGGATAAATCGTAATTATGGGACTATTTGATCGCATCAGCCGCGTTGTACGCTCCAATGTTAACGACCTAGTCAGCAAAGCTGAAGATCCGGAAAAAATGTTGGAGCAATCACTGACTGATATGAATGAGGACTTGGTGCAGTTGCGCCAAGCCGTTGCGAAAGCTATTGCCGCTGAACGTCGCAGTCGTAAACAGTATGAGGATCAACAAGCAGAAGCTAATAAATGGCAACAACGGGCGCAATTAGCATTAAGTAAAGGTCAAGAAGACCTAGCCCGTCAAGCCCTACAGCGCAAAAAATCGGCAACAGATGCAGCCGAACAACTGAAGCCCCAAGTTGATAAGCAAAAACAACAAGTTGATACGCTCAAAAAATCGCTGATTGCCTTAGAAAGTAAAATTTCCGAAGCGAAAACTAAAAAAGAAATGCTCAGTTCACGCATGAAAGCTGCTAAGGCTAATCAGCAGTTGCAAGAGCAAATGGGCAACTTAAATACTAGTGGTGCCATGAATGCGTTTGAGCGTATGGAAGAGAAAGTAACGGAAATGGAAGCTTCTAGTCAGGCAGCGGCAGAATTAACTGGTGAAAGTGGCGGTATTGAAGAACAATTTGCTCAACTCGAATCGGGCAGTGATGTCGATGACGAACTGGCGGCAATGAAAGCCCAATTATCCGGTTCTTCCCAGAATCAGGAAGCGTTGCCGGAAGGGCAACAGCAGTCTAATACGAGTCAAGATCAAACCAACTATCAAACAACCCAAAATCAAAATCAAACCCAAAATCAAAATCAAGATGCGGTCAGTGATAGTGAAATGGATGCCGAATTAGAAGCACTTCGCAAACAACTTGATAGTTAAAAAAAGTACAGATTAGCGATATCATTAAATCGAGTTCCAAAGAGGGGAAAAGGTAGCATTTAAGGTACTGATCACCCCTCTATTTCCATTAAAAGACGTGATAGCAAAAGGTGTTATGAGTAATTTAATCGCAACCACCGACTCTGAAATTAATCAGGAAATTTCCCAGTCTGAAAAGCCAGTTTTATTGTATTTTTGGGCGTCTTGGTGTGGTCCTTGTCGGATTGTTTCCCCCTCTGTAGAAGCAATTGCTGAGGAATATAGAGATCAAGTCAAAGTTTTAAAATTGGAAGTTGATCCCAATCCAGAAGCAGTAAAAACCTATAAAGTAGAGGGGGTTCCTGCTTTAAGATTAATTCAAAATGGGGAAGTTCTCTGGTCTCATGAAGGATCAATTACGAAAGAAAAATTAAAACAAAGTATTGATAATTCCCTTAACTAGTAAGGATTTCAAAATAAGGGGATGGAAAATCATTGCCATCTCCTTAGTGATTTGCGCTGAAAGTTATCTTGATTAAAGAATAACCAAATCATCCTCTTTATTAATTCGTTAAAATCCAAAGTAGTAATCAGCAGGATTTCTTATCAGGATAAACATTGCTAGATTAACTAATAACCGTTAGTTTCGTTTCTAATTAAAGTTATATCATTTTTTTGTTGTCAACATAACCAGTTATTAATACTAAAAATGCAGTTTGCTCAACGTCTTAACCCCCTACGCCGAAATGTTTTTGCTGACATGGATTCAGCAAAAGCTAAAGCCAAAGCCGCTGGAAAAGAGATTATTGATCTTTCCCTCGGTTCCTCAGACTTACCTGCTGGGAATCATGTGTTGGATGCGATTAAGGATTCCCTCTATGATGCCAATACCCATGGCTATACCCTTTTTCACAGTACCCAAGAGTTTCGCAAAGCCGTTGCCAGTTGGTATGAAAATAAATATGGGGTAGCTGTTGATCCGGAAACAGAAGTGCTTCCCCTCATTGGCTGTCAGGAGGGAACTGCTCATTTGCCCCTAGCCTTACTGGATCCTGGTGATTTAGCCTTGTTGCAAGATCCCAGCTATCCGTCGCATTCCGGGGGAATTCATTTAGCTGGCGGCGAAATTTATTGGTTGCCGACTCTCGCGGAAAATCAGTTTTTACCCGTTTTTTCCGAGATTCCGCAAGAGGTGCGAGAAAAAGCCAAGCTGATGGTGCTGAGTTATCCTCATAATCCTACCACTGCTTTAGCCCCCTTATCCTTTTTTGAAGAAGCAGTGCAATTTTGCAAAGAGAACGCGATCGCGCTCATTCATGATTTTCCTTATGGGGATATGGTGTTTTCCGGTTCTCCTCCGGCTCCTTCGGTGTTACAAGCCGATCGCGACAAGGAAATTTCGATTGAGTTTTTCACCTTTTCTAAATCTTACAATATGGGTGGATTCCGGATTGCCTTTGCTGTCGGGAATGAGGAATTAATTTTGGGCTTGCGACAAGTGAAAGCCGTTATCGATTTTAATCAGTATAAAGGAATTCTCAACGGCGCGATCGCGGCCTTAACCGGTCCTCAAGAAAGTATCCAGAAAACAGTCAATACCTTTGAACAGCGTCGCGATGTGTTTGTAAATGCCCTGAATCGCATCGGTTGGGAGGTTCCTACTCCCGCTGCCACCATGTATCTTTGGGCAAAGCTGCCTGAGTCTTGGCAAGGAAATTCCATGGAATTTTGCACCCAGTTAGTGGAAGCCACTGGAGTCGCCCTTGCGCCTGGTTCCGGGTTTGGCAATGCCGGAGAAGGGTATGTTCGTATGGCCTTAGTGCGCGATACTAGCAAGTTAGAGGAGGCAGCAGAAAAGATTGCTGAGTTTCTTGATTAATCGCGTCTCTTAAAGCTTCTTTGAGTAGCGAATTGAAGATGAATAGAAAAACAATCAACTATAATCTCCAAGCCAAACAACAAAAAATCCTAGAAATTGCAGCTAAATACGGCGCGTCCAATATCCGGGTTTTTGGTTCCTATGCCAGGGGAGAAGAAACGGCAGATAGCGACCTTGATTTATTAATGGATATAGAACCAGGAATTAGTTTGTTGGATCGGATTGCCCTTACCAAAGAATTAGAAGATCTACTTGGTATCAAAGTCGATATTGCTAAGCCTGAGAATCTCCATGAATTGATTCGAGGACAAATTCTTCAGGAAGCCATTTCTTATTGATTTTTCGTAGAGAGGTTTCGCTAAATCTAACAACGTTTATGATCTAAAAAAATATCCTTGAACCAAGGAATTAATTCCCTGGTTCAAATGAACAGTTGGTAATTTGGTAATTTAACCTTTAACTTGACACAACAGCAGTGCAAACCAATCCTGAGAATCAGTCCAAGTATTTAAAATTTTCAATCCTTCTTGGGCAAGTTCTTGTTCCATCTGTTGCAAATTAAACTTACGGGAAATTTCTGTGCGGATGGTTTCTCCTTCCCCAAATTCTACGGTTAAATCCAGGGCTTTTAACTGCACAGTTTGAGGTTGCGTGGAACGGAGATAGGTTTCAATTTGTCCCAATTCGGTGTTATAAAATGTCCAATGTTGGAAGTTTTGGCGGTTAAAATTTCCATCGAAGCGACGATTGAGGTGATCAAGCAGGTTATAGTTAAATTCAGCAGTAACGCCTTGGCTATCATTGTAAGCAGGTTCGAGAATCTGTTTGGATTTTTGCAGATCCAGTCCTAACAGAAAATAATCCCCTGGGTTAAGGGCATTTGTTACTTCTTGGAAGATTTCTTGACATTGTTTTGGGGCAAAATTGCCGAGGGAACTTCCTAAGAAAAAGACCATGCGTTTTGGTAAAGGTGAGGGGGGCAGATGTTGCAGGGCTTGTTCATAGGTTCCCACTAAACCGCGAATTTGTAGAGTAGGATACTCGCTTAAAAGTTCTTTTGCACTGGCTTCTAACATCCCCGCACTGACATCAATGGGGATATAATGTAAGGGATAGCCAAGAGCTTGATAGGCATCGAATAAAAGCCGGGTTTTGGCGGAACTGCCGCTGCCCAGTTCAATCAGTTCGCAATTGCCTGTTGTCTGCGCGATCGCGCACCCATTTTCTCTTAAAATTTGCGCTTCCGTCCGAGTCGGATAATATTCCGGCAACT
This sequence comes from Halothece sp., assembly GCA_042218725.1. Lineage (GTDB taxonomy): Bacteria > Cyanobacteriota > Cyanobacteriia > Cyanobacteriales > Rubidibacteraceae > Halothece. The sequence continues at coordinate 31,527 of JBDGQV010000169.1, forward strand.
CACAAATGTGTTCAAAGATTTCAGAACCGCGATCGTCATAAAGATAGTGACAAGGAATGGTTTTTTGTTCCTGAGTCAATCCAGCAATCACATCCGAACCATCATTCGCGGAAGCCGCTACGTTGGGATCGCTTAAATCTTTAATTTGTAAGCGTTCAGAATGGGTCGCTGACTCCTGGTTCGCGGTTGGAAAAGAAATGGACATGAAATTCTCCGTTGTGGCTAAATTTAGGGCTAAATGCTAGTTCATCACACGGCATCGTTTTTTTGCCTTAACCTAAAGTAGTATCTTTTGTTACCAACTGTCTAATTTTTTGCCCTGAATCTGGAGATTGCCATTGATGAAAATGAATGAGTGTTGATTCGCCAACCATTTTCGCGATCGATTAGCATTGAATCAACGCGAGAATAAAACGCCTGGGCGAGCTAAATTATGACTTATCAATTATCTCCTGAAATTTCACAACTGGAACTAGCGGTTAAGGAAACAGGAAAATCTCGACCGAAACCAGCAGAAATTGTCACGGCATTGGTTAATTTAGAAAAAGCGGGAAAGAAAACTAAGGAAACAGTTTCCTATCAGCAATTGCTGGGAACGTGGCGTTTATGGTTTATAACAGGAACCAAAAAAACGCGTCAACGCGCGGGAGTGATGTTAGGGGCAGGACGATATTTGCCGTCAGGAATCAAAATTTGTTTATCTTATTCGCAAAATCCTGATATTGCTTTAGCTGAGGGTGAAGCTGGAAAAGTGGAAAATTCCGTCAGCCTCGCTGGGATTAATTTAACCTTATCAGGGCCAACTAAGTTTTTCCCAAAACAGAAATTATTAGCCTTTGATTTTACGCAATTAACCATTAAATTATTTGGAAAAACCGTTTATTCTGGGAATATTCGGGCTGGAAAAAATAGTATGGAAAATTTTTATCAACAGCCGATTAAAAAACAAGCCTTTTTCCGTTATTTCCTAATTGAAGAGAACTTAATTGCTGCGAGAGGAAGAGGGGGCGGTTTAGCATTTTGGCGACGGGAAGCATAATCTAAAAAATCCCTCAACTGGGCAAAGCTGAGGGAGTAGCATCAGATGGAATCAGTAACTAATGAGAATTACAGTTTGGTGCCGCACTCAGGGCAGAATTTATTGGTAGTGGGGTTTTTGGCGCGGCAATTGCTGCAATAAATGACCTCTACCGCTTGATCTAATTGCTTGAGTTCCGGCAAGCCCAACATTTGCGCATTGCTTTTGCCAGGGGCAACCATGGGATAGCAGTTTTCGTCTTTCTTGACTTGGGCATCTAGCACGACTGGCCCGTCATGGTTGAGCATTTCTGTGATGGCATCGGATAATTCAGCGCGATCGCGCACCACAATTCCTTTGATACCATAAGCTTCGCATAATTTGACAAAATCCGGCATGCCCACCTGCATATTCGAGGCAGAATAGCGCTCTTGGAAAAAGGTCTGTTGCCATTGACGCACCATGCCTTGCCAACCATTATTAATCAGGACGGTTTTGACATTAATGCCATACTGCGCCAACGTTCCCAGTTCTTGCATATTCATTTGGAAACTGGCATCCCCACTAATGCAAATGACTTCTTCATCGGGAACGGCCATTTTCGCGCCCATGGCAGCAGGCAAACCGTAACCCATGGTGCCTAAGCCGGAACTGGAAATCCAGCGACGGGGGCCAAACTGAATAAACTGCGCGGCCCACATTTGATGCTGTCCCACATCAGAGGAATAGTATGCATAGGGGGCTTGGTTGCCAACTTCGACAATCACTTCTTGCGGGGATAAGTAATCCTCATAGCGAGGCACAACTAACGGATAAATTTCTCGCCACCGATTAATCCGGGCTAACCACGACTTAGTCCGCTCATGATTGGGCGGAATGCCCATTTCCTCAATGCGGGTCAGCATTTGTTGCAGGCAGGTGCGAACATCGCCCACTACTGGGACATTCGGAGCCCGGTTTTTCCCGACTTCTGCCGGGTCAATATCAATATGAATAACTTTCGCTTTCGAGGCAAATTCGTCGAGTTTCCCGGTCACGCGATCGTCAAATCGCGCCCCAACTGCAATTAATAAATCGCACTCACTAACCGCATAATTGGCATAGGCAGTACCGTGCATTCCCAACATGGAAACCGAGAGGGGATGGTTCTCATCAAATGCCCCTAGGCCCATTAACGTGGTGGTAACTGGAATTTGGAAATGCTCAGCAAGCTGGTGAACTTCTTCATGAGCGCCTGAAGTGATGGCCCCGCCGCCAACATAGAGTAAGGGACGTTCTGCCTCTTCAATTAACTTAATGGCTTGGGAAAGCGCACGGATATTGCCCTTTTGCGTGGGACGAAAACCAGGCAGATTCACTTGTCCTGGCGGCACAGGAACATAATCGCATTCTTCAAAGCCCACGTCCTTGGGAATATCGATTAATACAGGGCCAGGTCGTCCTGTACTGGCAACATGGAAGGCTTCCGCAATGGTTTGTGCCATGTCGCTAGCTTTCCGGACCACATAAGAGTGCTTCACAATGGGGAGGGTAATGCCAAAAATATCCGTTTCTTGGAAAGCATCTGTGCCAATGGCGGGTCGGGCCACTTGTCCCGTAATTGCAACGATGGGAATGGAATCCATGTGAGCCGTTGCCAATCCTGTTACCAGGTTCGTGGCCCCAGGACCGGAAGTCGCAAAACAAACCCCTACTTTTCCTGTGGCACGGGCATAGCCATCTGCAGCATGAGCGGCTGCTTGTTCATGACGGACTAAAACATGGTTTAGTTCTCCCCTGGCTTCAAACCGGTGTAATTCATCATAAATCGGGAGAATGGCACCACCAGGATAACCAAAAATATGTTCAACACCATGCCGCTTTAAACTGTCCATTAAAGCAAATGCGCCCGTGCATCGTTGGACAGGTTCAGAGGTTTCGGTTTCGGGTGGTTTTGTGATTGGTTGTATCTGATTTGGATAACCCACTGCTCAAACCTTTTAACTTACTACTTAACTGTACAATCTAAATTTTAT
>JBDGQV010000017.1:0-12650 GCA_042218725.1 Halothece sp.
ATTAGTCATTGGTTACTGGTTTAAAGCCATAGTTTTCAAAAACGGATTGGGCTTTTTCTGTTGTTAAAAATTCGATTAATTCTTTGCCCAATTCTGGAGTGTCGCTATCTTTAATCACAGCGACTGGATAAATAACTGGGGAATGACTATCTTCAGGGGCAGTAGCAACAATTGTTACGTTATCGGAAACTTGCGCATCGGTACGATAAACAATTCCGGCTTCTACATTGCCGGTTGCCACATAATGCAACACTTGACGGACATCTTTGCCATATACCGCTTTTGTATTCACTTTATCCGCAAAATTGAGGGAATTTAAAACTTCTTGGGCATATCTTCCTGCAGGTACACTTTCCGGTTCACCCAGGGCAATGGGATTAACGTCTTCACGGGTTAAATCGTTAAAATCAGTAAGATTGAGATTGGCTTTATTTCCTTCTTGCGTGACTAAAACCATTTGATTTTTTAAGAGATTGCGTCGCGTTTCTGTCAGAATTAAATCCTTTTTTTCTAGCGTATCCATTTTATCTACGGCAGCGGAAATAAAAACATCCACTGGGGCACCTTGTTCAATTTGGCGTTGCAGCGAACCGGAAGAGGCAAAATTATAAACAATTTCTCGGTCTGGATAGGCTTGTTGATAAAGCGGTTTAATCGCTTTCATGACATCCTGAAGACTCGCCGCAGCGGATACTATTAATTGGTTGCCAGAAGTTTCTTGACTAGAATTTTCCAGTTGACTGGTTTCTGAAACGTTACATCCAGTAACAAATAGCAGTGATACAATACTAATACTAAAAAAGCTAAAAAGTTGCTTAGTGTTCATTTTATTTTTCTCCAAAAATCTAGTGATTTTAAGGGAATTAGGATATAATACATTTAGCTATATTATCAGAGGAGTAAATTATGAAATTAAGCACACGCAATCGTTTCAAAGGGACCGTAAAAAACATCAATTTAGGGGAAGTTAATGCTGAAATCACGTTAGAGATTGCCCCAGGGGTGGAAGTGGTTTCTGTTATTACGAAATCTTCAGCAGAACGGTTGGAATTAACAGAAGGAAAGGAAGCGTATGCTTTAATTAAATCAACTGATGTCGCGATCGCGGTTGAAGAATAAGGAAGAGTCCTAAATTATTCTGAATACCATTCCTAACAAGTCATGCTGCAGTAATTGGTCATTGCTTATTAGTCATTGGGTTGCTAGGAACAAAGGACAAATGACAAATTCGTTGCTGCTGATACGATGTTTCCAAAAAAAGGACGAACTAGGTTCGCCCTTACTAATTTAAAACGGCTTTTCAGATTTAAACCAAATACGCCTCTTGATGCGTTTTAATGGTACAATCCGATTTGGGATAAGCAACGCAGAGCAATACGTACCCCTTACCAATTTGGTCTTCATCTAAAAAACTTTGATCATCTTGGTCAATTTCGCCTTCAACAATTTTACCAACACAGCTGGAACAAGCCCCTGATCGACAGGAGGAAGGCAAATCCAAATCTTGTTCTTCTGCTGCATCGAGAATATATTCATCTTCAGCGACATCGATAGTGACATCAATTTCTGGCGGTTTTTTCTTTTTTCCTTTGATTAGGCGAACTTGGTAAGTACTGGTCATGATTCTTCTCCTGTCAATCAATTCGGTTAGAGATTAAGTGCAAGGAATGGGCGTGGGAGTGGAGTCTGCCACCGCAAACGATTTGCCGCAGCTGCACGCTTCTGTTGCATTGGGGTTTTCAAAAATGAAACCGCTTTCGAGGAGGCTTTCCACAAAATCGATGACAACCCCGTCTAAAACTTGGGCACTAGCGCGATCGAGGTAAACTTTAAGTTGGTGCTGTTCGTAAATGAAATCGTCAACTTCGGGATGATTCACAATGTTCAATGCATATTCAAAGCCATTGCATCCCCCATTGATGGCAGCAACACGAATTCCTTTTTCCGGACTCGTTTGATCGCCAGTCCGAATAAAACCATTCAGTTTTAAGGCAGCTTTTTCGGTTAAGTAAACAGTCATGAGTTTTCTCCTTATTTTTGTGTTATTAGTAGTTCGTCATTAGTCATTGGTCATTGGGAAAACAACTAAGGACAAATCGAAACCATATTTTGGGCGCGTGGAGGCGTTACGTTGGTTCCACTTTGACCGCATACCGGACAATTGGGGTCTTTGTACAAGTGGAGTTTTCTGAACTCGCTATTGGCTAAATCCATGTTGAGTAAGTATCCGAATAAGGGTTTACCCAGTCCGGTAATGACCTTGATCGCTTCTAAGGCGGTTAAACAGGCCAGTGTGCCGGAAACAGCACCAAGGACGCCAAACCCGCGACGATCCCAATCCGGTTTTTGGGGAAACAGACAAGACAGGCAAGGGGTTTTCCCAGGCACGATCGCGGTAAGATAAGCTTCCATACTGTTCATCGCCGCTTCAATCATGGGTTTATTCCCATCGACACAGGCGGCATTGAGTAAATCGCGTTCGGGAAAGTTGTGGGCGCAACTGAGGGCAATATCAGCCTGTTGAACCAAACCGTCGACATTATCTGGAGTAATGTATTGCGCGATCGCGTCCACTTCCACATCGGGATTGATTTGCGTCAACGTTTCCTGGGCTTTCGTCACTCGCAGTTGACCCACCCAATCATCGGTCATTAAAATCTGACGATTCATGTCATCCAAACGTAGATTCCCGCCTCGAACCAGAATTAATTTACCGATGCCAGCTACTGCTAGATAAAGGGCAACTGTGCCTCCCAATCCGCCAACACCAGAAACCAGGGCAGTGGCATGTTTCAGGGCATTTTGTCCTGATTCTCCCAACTCTGGAAGTTGCATTTGTCGGCGGTAACGTTCTCGTTCTTTTGGGGTTAGCATGGTTCTTCTGTGGGTTGGGTGAGGTCGTTTAAGGAAACAAAGTTTTTAGGTTTGGTTTGAAATACCTTAAAAAGTTTGGTTTCTAGAGGACTGGAAGTAAGGAAAACTTGATACGCCTCTTCCAACGCCAGACGATATTTTTCCAGTTTTTCCGCTTCACTAACCTCGGGAAATGTTTCATCCACCTCTCGAATTAACAGAGAAAATTGTTTCAAGATATGGAGGCGATTAACATTAACCAATTGCGGATCATAGTCGATTTCAAAAAACTGTAAATAATCTTCCGCATTGACAAGTTTTTGGAAGGCCGTTAAGGTTTTTGGTGCGGTTTTAGATAAGGTCATTGTACTTGTTTCTCCTTTTGTCATTTGTTGCTGGCAAAAACTTTAGAAATGGAAACTCAGTTAATCGTTTGCAACCTCAGGAAATTTTTCAATGGTTTTGATTCCTGAATCGACAAATCTATCGCCTTGGGTCGCTAATTTTTTGAGGGAAGAATAGCCAAAGCGATGCGCATCTCTTAAGGTGCGCGATAAAACGATTAAATGTCCTGTCCAAACTAATGCCCAGCCAAACCCTTCGTGGGAAAGATCAATGGCCACTTGACAAAGTTTGTTGGTTTCTTTTTCAATTCGAGCCGCGATCGCGCGATGGAAATACAGAATTCTTAACTGTGTGGCAACATCAACTTCTCCTTCTACAGAAATTTGGCTTTTTTGCTGTTTGCTAAGAATAAACTTAGCCAGCACTAACTCATCATTCCAACTGCGATAAACGCCATAATTATCTTGCGCGCGCACTTGTTTAACGAGTTCTTTAAGAAAGAGATTGTCTTCAATTAAACTAGAATTTGTCTCGGAGTTAAGGGTTAGGTTATTCATAATTCTTCTTCAAAATTCAATGAGTTGACTTTCGGTTTTAAGGTTTTACGCAACCAAGGAGGCGGATTCCTTAAAGTGGGAATGAGGCGGTTAAGAACATCAGCAATTTCAGTCGCGTCGTTTTCCACTTTTAGGGGCGTAATTTTTTCTTTGAGTAAACGGGAAGCGGCACTGCCTCCGATAGCAGAAACATAAACAATCGTACAATCGGCAATGGCATGCAGTTTGGGAATTAATTTATCTTCATTGCCGTCTTCTTGCATATCCTCCCAAAATTCAATGGTTGTTAGGAAGGAATATCCCTCAGAAGAAACGTCGTAAATATCAACCTTTTTTGCCCAACCAAAGTGAGCATTAATATGAATGTTATCTTGGGTCGCAAAAGCCACTTTCATGATTAAAATTCTCCATGTTAGAACTAATGATCGAAATCGATCAACAAATTGCCGATCTCGAATAAAAGCTGCATGGTTCCTCGATAACCAACGCAACAACGAGATCCATTGCCGAGGCGATCATAGATAGGAAATCCTAAGCGATACAGCGGCGTTTCCAATCTTTGGGCAAGCCCTTTTCCTTGGGAATTCGTAATAATTAAATCGGAACCGGGGGCTAAGTTTTCTAAGTCTTCTAAATCGCCAACCGTAACCGTATCAACGGGCAATTCATTGAGTAAGGAAGATTTGGCAGTGGTAACTGCCGCTTGAATGTCTGCCCCCATTTCTTGCCATAACCAACTGGTTTGATACAGTAAATCTGGTTCTAGGGCTAAGGAAACTTTTTTGCCGCCGAAAAAGAAATGAGTATCGAGGATAGCATCCTGCAGCTGACGGCGCTGGCGTTGGTACTTGGGGGGCACTTCGGGGTTAAATTCCCACGGTTGACGGTAAGCGGCAAGTTGGGCAAGCAACCATAGAAACTGATCCACGGCATTTAAACCCGCGAGGCGAGGGAAAACATGGTAATTCGTGCCGAATTTTTGTTGCAACCGTTTGGCCGCCGGACGCATACTTTCACCAATGGCAATGGTAAAGCGCGATCGCGCCACTTGTTTTAATTGTTCTAAAGACGTCCCGCCGGGGGTTTTGGCATAGTAATCCTCATCTTCTAAATGACCATCCATGGAATCGGATAAATCGGGAATCACTAACGGTGTCAACCCAAATGCCTCGACCATTTCTTTAATTTCGGCAACATCCCCAGGCCCCAGCAATGAACCGGCTAAAATGGTTACCTGTTGTTGAGCGGTGTCTAGGGATGCCTCGCCGTAGTCGGCAGCAACAATGGATTCTACTGCCGCTGCATATCCCTCTTGCAATCCGCCTTGATAATCCGGGGTACTAACCAGGATGATCGGCAAATTATCTAAGTCTGGATGCGACTGACGAAATTGTTTGAGGAGGTGCGGCATATCATCCCCTCGCGTTTCCGTTAAGCCTGTGGTTAGCAACCCCAATAAATCCGGTTTTGCTTTATCGACTAAGGTTAAAATTGCCTGTTCGATGTTGTCTTCCCCGCCCAAAATGGTGGACACTTCACTCATGGCAGTGGTGGCGACAGGAATGGCTTCGCGGAAATGCCGGACTAACAGCACTTTGGAAAAGGCAGTACAGCCTTGCGATCCGTGAAATAAGGGGACAATCCCTTTCAACCCTAAGAACGCTAATGCTGCCCCTAAGGGAGAACTTTGCTTTAGCGGGTTCACTGCAACATCTTTTTTGGGATTCGCAATAACAGTCATGGTAATTTGTCCTTCGTCATTCGTTCTTTGTCCTTCGTCTTTATTCATCATTAGTCAGTTGTTTTGCATTCAAACCAATAACAGAGGACTAATGACTAATAACTAATGACCAAGGCGCAGGTTGCCGGATCTGTTCCCAAATGGGACTGTGAAGGGCGCGATCGAGGGCTTTGGCCATTTCAATGAGTCCCGCATAACCGGCATAGGGATGATGGCGTTCTTGGTTAATATCGAGGAAGGGAATACGCGCTTTCAGAGCCGTATATTGGTTGCGTCCCCCGGCAACGAGCAGATCTGCTTTGGTTTCGGCAATAACACGCAACAGTTCCTGGGCATTGCCTTTGGCAAGCATAATGCCGTCGTTGCCCAGCAATTGCTGGATTTTGGCTTTATCTTCTTCTGTACTTTTCTTGGTGCTAGTAGCAACCACTTCCATGCCTAAATCTTGGGCAGCGGAAATGATAGACCAACTTTTGACCCCGCCTGTATAAAGCACCATGCGTTTTCCTTGCAGTCGCTGGCGATAAGGGGCAAGGGCAACATCGAGTTTCGCCGTTTCTTCAGCAATGACTGTTTCCACTCGGGCTTGCAAATCGCGATCGCGCAATTGTTGAGCAATATCTCGCAAACAGCGATTCATATCGGCAATGCCATAGAAGGACTCTTCAATATAGGGAATGCCGTATTGTTCCTGCATTTTGCGACCCATGTTAATCAGGGCTTTGGAACAAATCATCACATTCAGTTTGGCGCGATGAGCATAGCAAACTTCCTTAAACGTGGCATCTCCGGTGATTTTAGAAAGGACACGAATTCCCACTTTCTCCAATAGCGGAAGGACACCCCAAAGTTCTCCGGCAACGTTATATTCCCCAATCAAATTGATATCGTAGGGAGTGGTAAATTCCGGTTCTGCCGTTCCCACTGCGTAGTCTAATAACGCTTCCCCAGCGAGACGGTTGCCCAAGTTTTTACTGCCGACAAAGCCAGGAGAATGAACCGGGATAATTGGCGTGGCAAAGTGCTGGGTTGCAGCCTCGCATACCGCATCAATATCGTCGCCGATGAGGGCAGTGACACAGGTGGCATAAACAAAAACCGCAGCCGGATGATAGCGATCAATGGTTTGCGCGATCGCGCGATAGAGTTTCTTTTCCCCGCCGAAAATAATGTCATTTTCCTTAATATCGGTGGTAAATCCCATTTGGTAGGTAGTTGCCCCAGAAGAGAGACTGCCTCGGCTGCCCCAGGAATTTCCGGCACACGCGATCGGGCCATGCACTAAGTGCGCTGCATCGGTAATGGGAACCAAGGCAATGGAAGCGCCATCAAAGGCACAACCCCCCTGCGCGGCCCCTGGTTTCGCTTGTTGGCTGCAAGCCTTGTTTTGCCCTTTTTTATGATTGTGTTCGCAACCTGGTTCGGTAAGGAGGTCTGCGATTTTTGGGTTTGTCATCTGTCCTTTGTCCTTTGTTGTTTGTCATTTGTCTTTCGTCATTTGTCCTTAGTCTTGATAAGGTAATAACGAAGGGATTAATGACTAATCGCTCACCGCTTCCAGTTCTTTCCCGAGACAACCAACAATATTGCCGGTACCGAGAAAATGAACGGAATAGACATATGCCGTTTGCAAAAACGTTCCGATGCCAATGATGTATCCCTCATCTCCCTTATTCGCTAGCGTTTCGCCAATTGCTTTACCGGGAAAGGTCCCATCATTGCGAATTTTTTTACGGACTCTAACTTTGGTATCCAGATCGAAATCCGGTTCTCGATCCAGTTCCACCTCATCCAGTTTCATGGGTTTGTCCTCTGTCCTTTGTTGTGTATCCTTTAGTCTGTCATCGATCATTTGTCGGGATAAGCAATGACAAATGACCAATGAGGCAATCAACGAATCAGATCGAAAGAAATATCCGTTTTTCCCGGAACAATTGTCTTACGATCAAGCTCATCAAGAATGGTATTAACAATCCAGTTATGGAGGTTCAACGCCCCGCGATACCCCAAGGTTTCATAGCGGTGCATGTGATGGCGATCGAAGATCGGATAACCGATGCGAACCAAGGGCGTTTCCGTATCCCGCCAGAGATATTTCCCATAGGAGTTGCCAATTAACAAATCGACCGGTTCGGTGAACATTAAACTCCGCAGGTGCCACAGGTCTTTTTTGCCCCAAATGGTGGCTTTTTGACCGTAGGGATTGGCATCCAATACCGCTTGCAGTTCTTTTTCAAATTCATTGTTACTATTGGTAACAACAATATGCACCGGTTCAGCACCTAATTCCAGTAAGAAATTGACTAAGCCAAACACATGATCCGGATCGCCATATAACGCCACCCGTTTGCCGTGAATCCAAGCCTGAGAATCCGTCATGGCATCCACCGCGCGGCCGCGTTCTTCCACTAATTCTTGGGGAACTGCTTTCCCGGTAATTTCTGAGAGTTTCGTAATAAATTCATCAGTGCCGCGAATGCCAAACGGACGGAAGTTAAACGTTTGTTGACCCCATTCTTTTTCCAGATACTCTTGGGTTTTCGGGGTTGTGTATTTCTGGAAGAAGAAGGTTCCTTCCGCGTTGACGGCATCACCAGCCTCCTCCAGGGTTGTCTGACCGTTATAAATGTTTAATTCGCCGGTATTCGGGGAATCAAAAGAATCGGCATTGTCAGACAGAATGGTATAGTCGAGATCAAAGAACTGGAGAATGCGTTTCAACTCTCGAATATTGCCAATATAAGGATCAAAGCCTAAATTAAAGTTATACTTGCCGTTAGCGGTTTCGGTTTTCTTCCCTTGGCTTAAACACTTGATAATGGCCTTGAGCATATTGTCATAGCCAGTAATGTGAGAGCCGACAAAACTAGGCGTATGGGCATAAGGCACGGGAAACTCTTTGGGAACGGCACCGTCATGCTTGGAGTTTTCGATGAAAGCCCCCAAGTCATCGCCAATGACTTCTGCCATGCAAGTGGTGCACAGCGCGATCATTTTCGGCTTATAGAGGGTGTAGGAGTTAGCCAACCCGTCAACCATATTTTTATACCCCCCAAACACGGCAGCATCTTCTGTCATCGAAGAAGAAACAGCTTGAAAGGGTTCTTTATAGTTACGAGTCAGGTGAGTTCGGAAATAAGCAACGCAACCTTGAGAACCGTGACTATAGGGAAGCGTTCCTTCAAAACCGGAAGCAACAAATAAAGCGCCCAAGGGTTGACACGCCTTAGCGGGATTAATGGTTAAGTTTTCCCGAGCAAAGTTTTTCTCCCGGTAATCCCAAGTTTTTGTCCACTCTGCAACTTGCTCAATATCCTCCTTACTGTGTGCGCCCTCAAACTGACGCTTCTCTTCAAATAGTTTGAGATAGGGATCTGTGTTAAATAAATCAAAGTGATCTTGAACTTGATTGGGATGGGAAGGGATGTTTGTCGTAGGATTGTCAGTATTTTCGGTATGGTGAGTCATGACCTTTTACCTCTTTTATGGTTTGTTCTTTATCCTTTGTCATTAGTCTTTGGCGGTTTGTCTTTTGTCCTCTGTCATTTGTCCTTAGTTGTTTCATGGATAATGATCAGCTTGAACTAATAACGAATGACTAATGACGAATGACCAATGACTAATGACGAATAACGAATGACTAATTTTTCCAAGGATTTTCGATTAAACGCCAGGTGGGGTTATTGATGGCTAAATCCATATCGCGAGCGAAGACGGCAAAGCCATGATAGCCGTGATAAGGACCGGAATAATCCCAGGAGTGCATTTGACGGAAGGGCAACGCCATTTTTTGGAAGACATATTTCTCTTTAATTCCGGCTGCAATCAGGTCTGGATTGAGTTTTTTCGCAAATGCTTCAAATTCATGACCGCTGACATCGTCGTAAATAATCGTGCCATCTTTGACATATTCAGCTGTCCGTTTGTAATCGTCGTTATGTCCAAATTCATAGCCAGTCCCGATAACTTGCATTCCCAAGTCTTCAAATGCAGGGATGATGTGACGAGGACGCAATCCACCCACCATAATCATCACAGTTTTGCCTTCTAAGCGGGGACGGTATTCAGCAATCACTGCATCCATATCCGCTTGATACTGGGCAATCACTTGCTCAGCCTTTTCTTGGATGGTTTCGTCAAACTGAGCCGCAATTTTCCGCAACGATTTTGCAATTTGGGTGGGACCGAATAAGTTATATTCCATCCAAGGAATGCCATAGGTTTCTTCCATGTGACGACAGATGTAGTTCATGGAGCGATAACAGTGGATGAGATTTATTTTTGCTAAGGGAGCCATCACCACTTCATTAAACGTGCCATCCCCTGAGAATTGACTGATAACCCGTAAGCCAATGGCTTCGAGTAAGAGACGGCTAGGCCAACCATCTCCCCCAATGTTGTAATCCCCAATGATGTTCACATCGTAAGGGGTGCTTTCAAACCCATTTTCGGTTTTGCGATACTCATCCGCTTTCGGGAATGCCCAGTCACGGACGCTGTCGTTGGCAATATGGTGTCCTAAAGATTGAGAAACGCCTCGGAAGCCTTCACAACGAACGGGGATAACGGGTTTGCCGGTTTCTTTGCCTTTTTTACGGGCAACCCCTTCAATATCATCCCCGATTAAGCCAACAGGACATTCCGATTCAATCGTTGTTCCATTATTTAAAGGAAACAGCGTTTCCACTTCATCAATGAGTTTATCCAGTTTTTTATCCCCGCCAAAAACAATATCCCGTTCTTGGAAGTCGGAGGTAAACTGCATGGTGCCGAAGGTATCAACGCCCGTGAGGCCGGTGTAATAGTTGCGACGGCCAGCCCAGGAGTAGTAACCGCAACCGACAGGACCGTGACTCAGGTGGATCATGTCTTTGACCGGACCCCAAACTACCCCTTTGGCGCCAGCAAAGGAACAGCCGCGGGTGGTCATAACACCGGGAACGGATTTTTTATTGGATTTAACGTCGCATTCGGATTTTCCTTCTTCATGAACATTGAGGTGCTTGCTGCGTCTTTTTGAGCCCTTTTCGGGATAGGCTTCGAGAACCTCTTTAATCAATTCTTGGTTTCGTTCTACAATTGACATGATATTATTCCTTAAACATAATTAGATTTGTCTTGCGGGATGGGAGGGAGAGTAGCAGTCTCTTTACCATCCCAAAAACTCAGTCAGTTACACAGAGACGCTTGTCCCTTTTTCTTCAGCTTGAAGGATTTTTTTGTAGTCTTCATCGCTGTCAATAATGCCGAATTCAACCAGAAGCGCTTCCAGTTCATCCATATCAATGGGGGTTGGAATGACTAAGTTTTTGTTGTGCTCAATTTTGCGGGCGAGTTCACGATACTCATCGGCTTGCGGGTGATCCGGTTGATATTCAATGACAGTCATCCGACGCAGTTCTGCTTGTTGCACCACGTTGTCACGGGGAACAAAGTGAATCATTTGGGTGCCCAGTTTCTCGGCAAGGGCTTCAATTAATTCATGTTCTTGGTCGCATTTACGGCTGTTGCAAATTAAACCGCCCAGACGTACTCCGCCAGAATGCGCATATTTGAGAATCCCCCGAGCAATGTTGTTGGCAGCGTACATTGCCATCATTTCACCAGAGGTCACAATGTAAATCTCTTGGGCTTTTCCTTCCCGAATGGGCATGGCAAACCCACCGCAAACAACGTCCCCTAAGACGTCGTAGGAAACGAAATCAATATCTTCATAAGCGCCTTCTTCTTCTAGGAAGTTAATGGCGGTAATAATGCCGCGTCCCGCACAGCCAACACCGGGTTCGGGACCGCCAGACTCAACGCAACGCACGTTGTTATAGCCTTCAAGCAAGACTTCATCGAGTTCCAGGTCTTCCACTGCACCGCGTTCCGCTGCAAGGTGGAGAATGGTAGTTTGGGCTTTGGTGTGCAACATTAAGCGCGTCGAGTCTGCTTTGGGGTCGCAGCCGACGATCATGACGCGTTCCGTTTCTGAAAGTGCTGCGAGAGTGTTTTGAGAGGTAGTGGATTTACCGATTCCGCCTTTTCCGTAAAATGCAATTTGTCTCATGGTTCGTGTTTCTCCCTAAAAATTTAATCGTTGTTGTTTGTCCTTTGTCATTGGTCATTTGTCCTTGGTTTGACTAGCGAATGACGAATGACTCATTATTGTGTTGTGTTTTGCAACTTTTACCCAACTTGGGCTGGTTATGGGGTTTGGGGGGTGGAGGCGATCGCGCTCCGTAATGCTCTAGATAAGGTGTAAACATAGTTGTTAGACAGATTCAACTGTTAATGTTGGTAAAATTCGGTCTTTGAGGGTGGCTTCAATGGCAAGCTTTAAGGTTTCCGTGGAAGAGGCACAACCGCTGCAAGCGCCTTTGAGGAGAACTTTGACCACATCTCCTTCCACATCAAACAATTCCATATCGCCGCCGTCTTCGGCTAAAACCGGTCGGATTTCGTCGTTAATGACTTGTTGAATTAAGGTGATTTTTTGGAGATTCGTTAAACGTTTTGGTGTTGATGGAGAGAAAGACTCGCGGGTGCTAGCGATCGCGTCAGCAACTTCTAAACTCTTCTCTTTCTCTGTTGCAACCTCTGCCAGTAAGTCGTCGATCTCTGGTAAACAGGAACTGCAACCGCCACCGGCTTTAACGTAGTTGGTAACTTGTTCTGCTGTTATAAGATTATTTTCGCCAATAATGCGTTTGATTTTTGTATCAGTAATACCAAAACAATGACATATAAGATTTCCTTCATCTTCTTGATGATTGTCGAGAGGAATCCCTTTATAGTTATAAATTGCCGCTTCTAATGCTTCCTGCCCCATCACAGAACAGTGCATTTTTTCTTCCGGCAACCCATCAAGAGAGGCCGCAATTTCTTTGTTCGTTAAGTTAAGGGCTTGTTCGACGGTTTTCCCTTTGAGGAGTTCTGTTAATACCGAAGAAGACGCGATCGCGCTGGCACAACCAAACGTTTGAAACGTTGCGTCTTTAATGATTGTGCTTGCTTGTTCAATTTTTAGGTGAAGTCTCAGGGCATCCCCACAGGCAATACTCCCCACTTCTCCGGTGACAATTGTTTCTCCTTCCTGTTTCTCCGTAATCGTCCCTTGATTGCGGGGATTATGGAAGTGTTCCATTACTTTTTCTGTATAGTTCCACATT
>JBDGQV010000017.1:12750-13977 GCA_042218725.1 Halothece sp.
TGCAGCCAGTCTGCATCATCGCTATTAAACGGAGAAAGGTCGCGAAGGCGATCAACAATTTTGGGTAGAACAGTGAGAACGCGATCGATTTCTTCCTCAGTCGTGAAACGAGAGAGGCTGAAGCGAATTGAGCCGTGAAGAACGCTATAGGGCAATCCCAGGGCACGGAGAACATGAGAAGGTTCCAAAGACCCGGAAGTACAAGCTGACCCCGAAGAGGCGCAAATTCCGTATTGATCAAGAGATAGTAAAATGGCTTCTCCTTCGATATACTTAAATCCAATGTTTGTCGTATTAGGCAAACGATAAGCGCGATTCTCCTCCGGAGACGCTACGCGAACGCCGTTAACCACAGTATTGGGAATAGTTGCCAAAATCCCTTCTTCTAACTTGTCCCGCAACCGTGTTTCCTCCGCTGCATCTGCTAAATGTTGCTGGGCAAGTTCCGCTGCTTTCCCTAACGCCACAATCCCCGCCACATTTTCTGTCCCGCCTCTGCGACCGCGCTCTTGGTGTCCGCCAATGAGATGGGGACGGAAGCGAACGCCTTTACGAACATATAATGCCCCAATCCCTTTTGGGCCATGAATTTTATGACCGGATAGGGTTAGGAGATCAATGGTACTGGTTTTCATGTCGAGGGGAATTTTTCCTGCTGCCTGCACCGCATCGACATGGAACAGGGCGCCATAGTCTTTGACTCGTTGCCCAATTTCTTCGATGGGAAAAACTACCCCGGTTTCGTTGTTCGCATACATGACAGAAACAACGGCAGTATTTCCCGTTAAGGAGGCTTGCAGTTCGTCTAAATCAAGCTGACCGTGACGATTAACAGAAAGATAGGTAACTGTATAACCCTCTTTTTCCAGTCTTCGGCACAGATTAAGGACAGCAGGATGCTCGACTTTAGTGGTAATAATGTGTTTTTTGTTGGGTTGAGCTTTCAGCGCCGCCAAAATGGCAGCATTATCCCCTTCTGTGCCACAACTGGTAAAAATAATTTCTGACTCTTCTGCCCCGAGAAGGGAAGCGACTTGCCCTCTTGCCTCACGAACTGCGCGACCCACTTGTCCGCCAAAGGTATGCATACTGGAAGGGTTGCCATAATAAATGCTGAGATAGGGCAGCATGGCAGCAAACACGTCTTCATCTATTTTGGTGGTGGCATTGTTGTCGAGGTAAATGGGTTCATTCATTTGTCCTTCGTCCTTAGTTATTTGTCCTTTG
>JBDGQV010000017.1:14077-22120 GCA_042218725.1 Halothece sp.
GTCCTTAGTTATTTGTCCTTTGCGGTTTGTTAGTCCTTTGTGATTAGTAAGATTTTTAATAACCAATGACTAATGACGAACCACAAATTGTTTATAGAAATTCAAGGCTAAAGCATCAATTGTGTCGTATCCTTGAACCGTCTCGATACCGGCTTTCTGCAATAGTTGCTGAGGGTAATCTCCAATTTTTGAAACCAGTACCGCTTTGCAATCTTGAATGGTGCTAACAATGTTGTTGAGGGTGGCTTCTTCGCCATAACCGCCTTGGCAGTAATGGTCAACTTTGCGGTGTCCTAGAAATTGGGTTTCCACGCCATCCACTTCAAAAATTTGAAACTCTTTGGCATGACCGAAGTGTTGATTCACCACGCCACCCCCTTTGGTTGCTACCGCGACTAAGATTTTTTGGCCGCGCTGTTGGTTTTGGGCTGATTTTTCTGCTTTCGCGACTTTCATCGCGGTTTTAATTTGCTCAATATCAGCATGAACTTTTTGGCGTTGTTCCGGGCTATACTCTGGGGTCATTGCTAAGACTTTCTCTTTGGTAAATTCCTGAGAACGGTCTTCACCAAGCAAGCCCACGGCATCAGCCCGACATTGACGACAGTGACGCATCATTTTCATGTTGCCGGAACAGCTATCTTGGAGACCTTTCAACTCTTTGGGAGTGGGGCCGCGCTGTCCGGTTAAACCAAAGTAAGTTCCATGTTCGGGAGCAGAAACCAACGGCATGATATTGTGAATAAAGGCACCGCGCGATCGGATCGCTTGGTTGACTTCCACTAAATGTTTGTCATTAATGCCGGGAATCATTACGGAGTTGACTTTGCAGAGGATATCCGCTTCTTTTAAGGCTTCTAAGCCCTCCATTTGCCGTTGATGAAGCAATTCTGAGGCTGCTTCGCCAGTCCAACGTTTCCGTTGATAGCGCACCCAAGGATAAATTTCAGCACCAATTTTCGGATCAATCATATTAATTGTGATAGTCACATGATCGATGTCTAATGCCTGGATGCGATCAACATAATCGGGAAGCATTAAGCCGTTGGTAGAGAGGCACAGCTTAATATCCGGCGCTTGCTCTTTTACCAGTTCAAAGGTGCGGAAGGTTTGCTCAGGATTGGCTAAAGGATCCCCAGGCCCAGCAATGCCCAAAACTGTCATTTGCGGAATTTTCCCAGCAATGACCAGCACTTTATGCGCGGCTTCTTCTGGCGAAAGCAGTTCACTGACCACGCCAGGACGACTTTCGTTGGCACAGTCATACTTGCGATTGCAGAAATTGCACTGAATATTGCAAGCGGGGGCGACAGCAACGTGCATCCGGGCATAGTGGTGGTGGGCTTCTTCGCTATAGCAAGGATGCTGATCGATTCTTTCTTGAAGTTTGGAATCAATCAGTTCGGGAGTAGTGGAATGACAGCCGCAGCTTTGAGAAGCCTTAATCGCTGAGGTAGGTGCAGTTTGTTTGAAGGTGGGATCAGGAGTTGGTGACATTGCATTGAATTCCGCAAATACAGGAGTGGAATTCATCGAACTGGAAAAAACTGGGATTTAAAATGCTAAAGTTCTCTGAGACTGATACCTCAGAGGTGTTCGATGAAGTTATGACTGTTATAGCAACGGCATTTGGGATGAGGGTAAACGGCTTCCCTTGTTGGTTTGATTAGAATGGTTAAGCTGTACTCAACCGCTAAATCCCTTGTCTGATGCGCACAAAATTTTTTTTGCGGGTCACGGCACTAGAATTTCCATGGGGGGGATGAGTATTTATTTGGAAGGAATCGGGAAGTCAAACTACTCATTCTTAGTTGGCACAAACAGCGTAGTGAAAGCCAATTTGCCCAAGGATGCTTCTTGGTTAACTTGTTGTACTCAAGGTAATGTTCCCGATTTCATCTTGTCGAGTTTTTGTTGTTCCGTTTTCTTTTCTGTTATCCCACTGATACGATGCACTTTTCGAAATTTGCGGAATTCAATCTCGGTTTGGCATTGGTATCTAATCTAACATTCTGCTAGAACTGAGTTTAATCCTAGGACGCGATTGCGCTGAGGAAACGGTAACAAACGCTACCAAATCCATGAAATGTGAGTTCTGTTTTAGTCAGCGAGAGGCAAAACGCGAGTCCTAAATTTTGGGAAATATATTTCCTCGAATGCCTGAGTTGATATGAATTATCGGCAATCTAAGATTGAGTACCCAATACCAGGATCTTTCCTCAATAATACTCACAGCCATTCCTGAAAATACCAGTTGCTTGACCCGAGAAAAAATTTTTTGAAGGCTTTCATCCTCATTTGATCGGCATTTTGGATGGCTGAGTACATGTTGACCAATCTAATCAATTTAACCTTTAGCAGGAGGCGTAAGTCGCTTTGGGTCTTTTGCTATAAGCGTTATCAACAGATAAAACCCGATGGCTCACCGATGCCCCTGAAAGTCATGGAACAGTCATTTACAAGTTATCGCCAACAACAAACCTGCCAAAGCAATTCCAACAAGATTCCTCAGCTAAGTATTTTTAGCGATCTCAAAATCATCTTCGATCGCGATCCCGCTGCCAAAAATTGGCTAGAGATATTACTTTGCTATCCCGGCGTTCATGCCTTGATTCTACATCGGCTGGCCAATTGGCTGTGGCAGAAGCAACTGCCGCTGCTGCCCCGTCTTTTATCCCAGATCAGCAGGTTTATCACTGGGATTGAAATCCATCCCGGCGCCAGCATTGGTCGAGGCGTTTTTATTGATCATGGAATGGGAGTCGTCATTGGTGAAACTGCCATCGTCGGCGATTACTGTTTAATTTACCAAAACGTCACTTTAGGCGGCACCGGAAAACAAACCGGCAAACGCCATCCCACCCTGGGACAAAATGTTGTAGTCGGCGCTGGTGCCAAAATTCTCGGCAATATTCAGCTTGGCGATTATGTCCGTGTGGGGGCAGGCTCAATTGTGCTGCGAGATGTCCCAGACAATTGCACAGTCGTGGGCGTTCCCGGTCGGATTGTTTCCCGCAACGGCTATGGGTGTCCTTTGGAACATGGCAAATTGCCCGATCCCGAAGTGAAAACGATTCGCTCTCTTTTAGGGCGCATCGAGAGGTTGGAACAACAAATACAAACTTTATCACGCTATCAATCCCAGAATCATGAATCAATTCACTCCCCCTGATGCCCTAGTCAGTCTGGTTATCAAAATCAATCGCAGCGATCGCTGGCGTGTCTCGCGTCGGTTGCAAGAATTAAACATTTCCTGCTGGTGTCCTCAAGATGGAACGCTCTGGGTAGAAATCGACGGTTGGATCGCGGCCATCCTCCTACACAGTACTGTCCAGCACTTTACCAGTTCCCGCTATGAACTAGCCCATTGGTTGGAACGATGCTGGCAAACCCCAATTTTATCGACTTGCAATCACTAGGAGTTGAAACTCATGACACAGAAAACAATTGTTCAATCTTTTGGAGAAGTCGCAACCAATCCCGTTTGTCTTGATCAAGACATTACCATTGCTGTTTGCGAAGGCTTAAATTTAGCCCTTGCTAGCTTTCAGGGATTATATCTCCAATACCAAAAGCATCATTTCGTGGTGGAAGGGTCAGAATTTTATGCCATTCATCAATATTTCCAAGAAAGTTACGAAGCGGTGCAAGATCATGCTCATGAATTAGGTGAGCGTTTAAATGGTTTGGGCGGTACCCCAGTCGCTAGCTTTGGCAAATTAGCTGAGCTTTGTTGTTTTTCCCCGGAAGAGGATGGCATCTTCAACTGTCGCCAAATGCTGCAACATGATTTAGAGGCGGAACAGAAAATTATCGAACTCCTCCGCAGTCAAGCCGCTCAAGCAGAAAGTGTTGGCGATCGCGCGACTCGTTATCTTTATGAGCAAATTCTGCTCGCCACTGAGGAAAGAGCGTTTCATGTGGATCATTTCCTAGCAACTGACAGCTTAACCTTAGGGTTTGTCGGTGAATAGTCATTAGTGACTAAAACCAAAAACTCTTAATCAATGAGCTATGCCATAGCCCGCGCACAACCGGATAAACAACAAAGGACAAATGACCAGACAAGGAGGACAAAATCATGCAACCGATTCAAATTAATGATACGACCTTGCGCGATGGTGAACAAGCCGCTGGTGTTGCCTTTACTGTCGCAGAAAAGGTTGCCTTTGCCACTTTAATGAGCGCGATCGGCATTCCAGAGTTGGAAGTGGGGATTCCGGCAATGGGAGGGGCTGAAGCCGAAGCGATTGCGAAAATGACCCATCTGGGTTTATCGACACTGCTCACGGGCTGGAATCGGGCAGTGCGCTCAGATATTGATGCCTCTCTTGCTTGCGGATTGCAGCGAGTACACATCTCGGTTCCCGTCTCGGAAATCCAAATCGGCGTTAAGTTTCAAGGGAACTGTCAGCAGGTTTTTGATCGCCTGCAACAAACCATTCGTTACGGGCGCGATCGCGGGTTATATGTGTCTGTTGGGGGAGAAGACGCTTCCCGTGCCGATCCCAACTTTCTCCTTGATGTTGCCTTAGCGGCGCAAAATGCCGGAGCTTCCCGTTTTCGGTTCTGCGACACTGTAGGGATTCTCGATCCCCTAATGACTCATCAAAAAGTCCAGCAATTGGTTAAGCAACTGATCATTCCTGTGGAAATGCACACCCACAATGACTTTGGGATGGCTACTGCTAACGCTTTAGCAGGGATTCAAGCCGGAGCAACTTCCGTGAATACCACCGTCAATGGGTTGGGAGAACGAGCCGGCAATGCCGCCCTAGAAGAAGTTGTCATGGCGCTCAAACGGATTTATGACATCAATCTTGGCATTGATACCTGCCGATTGAAAACTCTCTCGGAATTTGTTGTGAACGCTTCTGGTTGCGAGGTTCCGCCCTGGAAAGCAATTGTCGGTCAGAATGCCTTTGCCCACGAATCTGGAATTCACGGACATGGGGTTTTAAACAATCCGACAACTTACGAACCCTTTACCCCAGAAGATGTGGGACGAGAACGCAGGTTAGTCATCGGTAAACATTCTGGCAAACATCTAGTCACCAATATCTTACAACAACACGGAATTGCTTTGAATGCCGAGGAAACGCGATCGTTGCTGGAAACGGTGCGAGAAGTTTCAGTTCAATTAAAACGCAACTTAACCCCCAAGGAATTATTGAACTTGGTCATTAGTCATTAGTTATTAGTTATTTCATTGAACTATGAATTATGAACCAAGGACAAATGACCAACAAAAAAGGAGAAAATCATGAAAGTAATGTTACATAAAAATCCCCTAGGATATTTATCAGTTTATGTCCCAAAAAAAGATTTGGAAGAAGAAGTTATTGCTCAAGCAATTACGCCTGACGGAAAGATTTTAACCTTAGCCAATGGTTGGCAATTATCTTTCAAAGGCTTAACAGAGCAGAGCAAACTACCTCAAACTTTCAATGCGACAAAACTGTAATTCCCAATTGCTTATTAGTGGGTAATTTCTTAACTAATAACAAACAACACTCATTCAAAATTAAAGGAGCAAACTCATGTCTACACTAACCGGTTTAACCCAAGGCGGATTAACGTGGGAACCCAAATTTATCAAAGCGATTAATCAAGACATCTGTCTTGGTTGCGGGCGTTGCTTTAAAGTATGCGGTCGCAATGTTCTGGGCTTAAAACCCATGAATGAATTTGGTGAATTTGTGGACGAAGATGATGACGATGACATCGAACGTTACGTCATGACGATTCTTGATGCAGCCAAATGTATTGGTTGTGAAGCCTGTGCGCGTATTTGTCCGAAAAAATGTCATACTCACGAATCCTTAGCGGTTTAATTTTTCACCAAAGGAGTAGGGGTCAAAAAAAGTTGATCCCTACCTTAAAAGTTGTGAGGTAAAACGATGAAATATTCAGAATATGAGCTAGACAAAACTTTCACGCTCTTAGCTTTAATTTCTTACAGTCCAGAGCGTTTTGAAAAGACCTCTTTTTTTGAAAAACATCCATTCTAATCATCATCCCTTAATAAAATAAATAGGAAAAATGAATTCAGGAGAAAGTAAAGAATGACTAATACTCAACGCCAACAAGAATATTTTGAACTAATTGATCGCCTGTTGCATTGTCCAAATGGTAAAGAACCAGAAGTTCTAAATGGCAGTGCTCATTTAATTGATGAAAATTTCATTAGAACGCTTATAGAAGCAGCAACAGCAATGGCGCATGAAAATAATCAAGAATCTGCTCAATTCCTGATTTTTATTGCTCGTGAACTTGCCAAACAATTAGGGTTATATCCAGAATTTGCGACCCAATCTTTTGCTAACAAGGAATAGGTATCGCAGTACACTTTCAGATTAGGAGTTTCCAATCAATTAAAAACCTAATAAAAACTGGTTTTGATAACTGGCGAGCAAGTCCCTTTTTACGACTACCAGACAAGGGAGCGAGAGGCTCCCACGACCAATTGACAATTCAAGAACAGGTTTGAAAAACTCATGAAAATTGCAAACAATATCACAGAATTAGTGGGAAAAACACCCCTAGTCCGCTTAAATTCCATTCCTTTTGCTGAAGGTTGTTTAGCCCAAATTGTCGTTAAATTAGAAAGCATGAATCCTGTTGCCTCAGTGAAAGATCGCATTGGGGTCAGTATGATTAATAGCGCAGAAAAAGCAGGTTTAATTACCCCCGGTAAAACCGTTTTAATTGAACCGACCTCGGGCAATACAGGAATCGCTCTTGCGATGACAGCAGCTGCCAAGGGCTACCAGATTATTTTGACCATGCCGGAAAGTATGAGTCAAGAACGACGGGCAATGTTAAAGGCTTATGGCGCACAGTTGGAATTAACGCCCGCTAATGCAGGGATGAAAGGCGCGATCGCGCGCGCAGAAGAGCTTGCAACTGCTCTACCCAACAGTTTTATACCCCAACAGTTTAAAAATCCTGCGAACCCAGAAATTCACCGCCAGACAACTGCTGAAGAAATTTGGTCCGATACCGATGGCGAAGTAGATATTTTAATTACAGGTGTGGGTACCGGGGGAACCATTACCGGAATCGCCGAAACCATTAAACAGCGTAAATCCGACTTTAGCGCGATCGCGATTGAGCCCGCAAGCAGCCCTGTTTTGTCCGGTGGCGTTCCAGGAAGTCACAAAATTCAAGGCATTGGCGCAGGATTTGTTCCGGAAATTTTGAATGTGGGCGCGATCGATGAAGTGATAACTATCACTGATGACGAAGCCATTAGCTATGGCCGCCGTTTAGCCAGTGAAGAAGGCTTGCTGTCCGGGATTTCCACAGGTGCCGCGTTAGCCGGAGCAATCAAAGTGGGTAAAAGACCGGAAAATGCAGGGAAACTAATTGTTATGATTCAGCCCAGTTTCGGCGAACGTTATTTAAGCACCCCTCTCTTCCGAGATTTAGAGGAGGAAAAAACATTAGTTGTTAGTCGTTAGTCATTGGGCAAACAAATAACGAAGCACAAACATTATGAAAACTAAACAAGCACAACTAATAACACATCGAGTAGAAGGAGAATTCTTCGGTTTTCTTCCTAAGCCCGGAAGCGAATTGAAATATATGCAGTTGCAAGTAGGAGAACGGAGGATTAGCGTCAAACTTGCTAAAGAATTGCGGGAACCTCTTGGAAAAGAACTTGTCAAGCATGATCGGCTTTTAGTTTTTTTACAGCAAAAATCGTTAGGAATAGGGAGTCCTCTAAAACTAAAAACTCATCGCGTGGAAAAATACAAATCTGGTTATCCACCCTCGATTTTTGAATCTGCAGCGATGTCTGAACAAGGAAAAATTTTACTTTGCTATAACTCTAGTTGTGTCAAACGAGGAGGAAAAAAACTCTATTACGCTTTAGCAGAAACCCTGCATCAATTAGGCTTACAAGATCAAGTAAGAATTGAAATGACGGGTTGTCAGAAGCAATGTAAAAAAGCGCCGAGCTTTATTTTAATGCCAGGAAGAGTCATCCATAATTATGTTCATCCTGAAGAGCTTCCCTCCCTACTAAAAGGGCATTAT
>JBDGQV010000017.1:22220-43470 GCA_042218725.1 Halothece sp.
CATCCATAATTATGTTCATCCTGAAGAGCTTCCCTCCCTACTAAAAGGGCATTATTCAGAGAGGCTCAATCATCGGTAGTGCGACCAAAATAGTCGCCAACCCTCCCTTCAATGCTTATTAATTTAACCAACGAGGTCAGAAAATGCCATTTGTTACCATTCAAATCGCTAACGGTCATTCTGTAGAACAAAAGCGAAAACTTGCTCAAGCTGTCACCGATACTCTTGTTGCGAATTTAGGCACAAAACCGGAATGGGTGACAATTCACATCGATGAATTTGAACGAGAAAATTGGGCAGTTGGCGGTGAATTACATATTGATAAACATACCGGCAAACATAGTGAAGTGAAGACTTGAAACGGCAATGAAATGAAAGCAGATTGGCTGGTTACAGAAAACGGTGTTTGTTCGCCTTGTAAACGGCTGCGCGACTGGGATTTATTAGCGCAAGAGTATCGTCTTTATCGCTTTTTAACAGAAGTGGAAGATACGCTAAGATTGGCCGCTAGCCAAGGAAAAGACGAAAAAAGTTTCCTCTCCACACTGCGAATGTTGGTTAGGAAACTAATTCTCAACTGTTATGCAGTGAAAGCTCTTATCCCGGAACCTAACCCGAAAACAGCAACCGTTGCGGTTATGCTTTACGATGAACTGGGTTTTCCCCTGACAATTCAAATCGAAAGCCATTTACCGGGGACTATTTCATCAATCCATAATCATGGCATTTGGGGGATTGTAGCTGTTTTACAAGGGCAACAGAAAAATATATTTTGGAAGCGCGATCCCACTGCTAAGTTTCCCAACAAAATTGAATACGTTACCGAAAGAATCATTGCACCCGAAGAAATTATTAGCTTTACAAGTGAGGCAATTCATCAGATAGAAGCTGTGGGAAATGAACCGACAGCAACCTTAAACTTATACGGGGAAACTCAAGCCCACAAAAGATTTCAGTTCGATCGCGCCCGACACACTGCTAAACCGTTTTAAGTCTCAAGTTTCTATCTCTAAAATTTTCTGCAGCTTGATCTGATCATTGCGTTTTGCCGAAAAACGGCCATTTTCTAAATCTCGGATCCAGCTTTGGCTTTTATTTAGCTGTTGCGCTAATTTTCTTTGACTAATTCCCAGACGTTTTCTGGCACTGGAAATTTGTTCTGCACTTAAGGTGGATCGACTGTGATGATGATATTTCGGACGGATTTTTTGCTGTTTTTTCTTTTCCCAATGAGATAATTGTTCATCCCATTCAGGAGGAAGTTCAAACTTCAAAATGCGAGCCTTCATCAGTAAATGCCATTTTCCGGGCGGCGCGGCATCGGTGATGCGAGTTTCATTACAGGCGTCATTGATCCAAAATTCCATGGCTTCTTCCGCATCATCGGGAATTTCCGCTAATCTTGCCCAAAGCGGTTGAATTTGAGTCGGGTAGGTAACGGGATCAAAAATCGGTTTGATGCCGTGTTGATTAAGCGATTCCAGGTCACTCTCAAATTTTCGGATTAATCGTTTGCGAGGTTCTCGACGATACGTTGCTTCTTTGACTTTATTTTCTCCATAGGCAACATACATCAATCTCGGAACAGTAACGCGCTGTTCCCGTCCCATCTTGGTTTTAAACAAGAGCCACAGCATCATTCTGACGGTTCCTTCATGTTGATGCCAAATAGTCATTACTGTGGGCAACATAAACTTGGGCAAGGTGCCGTATTGATAAAATGCCACTGATTTTTTATAGCCTTGTTTATTGAGGAAATACGCAGCCCAGGCGCCGGCTTTAATTCGAAAGGTCATGCCGACTAGATGTTTATAGCCTTGGGAATCTTGTTGAAAGTGATTTTCGATGCCCATCAGGTGCCAGATCCGATCTTTTGGCACAGAAAAGGATTGAATTTTTCCCTGTCGCGGCCAATCAACCGCAGCGAGCAGTTTACAAGGTTGTTGAACTAATGATTTAATCAGCGTTAATTTCGTTGCTTTACTGAGATCCTTACGTTTATCCAACCCCAAATAGCTCTCAATTTGCTTATTATCAATGGCAAACTCTTGTTCCCAAGGGCGCTCGATCGCGACCGCATAAGCCGCAAAGATCAGATGCATACAAGCGGCGCGAATATCCATCCCTTCAATGGTGGGTACTGCTTCAATCGAACTGAGAACTTGCGGGTCATCGGCCACAATATCATTGGTTAGCCAAAATTCAATTCTGCCTTTGCCTTGTTTGACCTGGCGCTCAAAATAAATTTTGTCGTTTTTATCAGTTTGCCAGGAAACCGCTGATCCTTTGACTAAAATATTGCACGCTTCCCAAACAACCATTGAGGTAGCCATGGGATTGGTTTGACCATTGGGGAATAGACTATGAGTGGCTAAAACATTGGGTTCAGCTTTATATCTTCCTTTTTTTGCCGGTAAGGGAAGCGGTAACTTGTCAGGACAACTGCTGACGCAACGAGGATAACTATTTTCGTTTTCACAGTGATTGCAAAGACCGGGTTCTACCCAATGCTCCTCATTTTGATCCATTTGAATGGCACCAGTTGGACATTCAGGTAAACAGATCCCACAACGAGTACAAGTTTGAGGAATGGTGTAAGACATTGCAACTTTCCCTCCTGAATTATTTTTTTTAAACAAAAGTTGGCTCTGTCTCCAAAAATTCAATTGGTAACCAACAATTTTTCCCTATTCAAACGATAATTAAATGTCAAAAAGACATGACAGAATCAACTAGATTTTTGGACTTTTTGCCCTTTGCTTGGTTATTAGTTGAACGTTTGGAGTGAATTGTATTTTCTGGATGTTAGCTATCAATATTGGCAGAGATTTAATGATAATTTTGTTAAATCTGTTAGTTTTTATGCTGGGTTGATGATTCTTTGTCTTTTTTTTATATTTGATTGACTTAAAACGTCCGTTTTATAATCAAATTTAATCTGTACTATAAATCGCTCGTCAAGTAACGACAAAACTTGAAAATTTTGCCGTTTACTAAAAAAAATGCCAAAACGAAACGAGCCTGTACTGCCCAAACCTTGCATTAGCGAGTCTCTCTATTTTTTGTTTGAAAAGAGATTTGCTGGTTAGGCTTCCACTCACGAATCAATTGCCTAACGACATCATTCATGGAAATATGAAGTTCTTCACAATGATTTTTTAGCTTTAGATATTCAGCGTCTGTTAATCTTAAAGTAAATCTTTTCATGGAATTTAAGTGACATTAAAATGACACTGATAACAATTAATAAAACATTTGAGTTTTAAATAGTGTCAGAATGACACCATTCTCAGAGCAATTAGGTTTCTCATTTCACAATTTAGGATGCAACCAACATTGATTTGGTGCTATTAATTGTTTAGCTCTTAGTTCTGATCGTAGAAGTTGAATGAAAAGAACGATCTGCAATTTAAATTGATTGAACTAATTAAGGATGTACTCAAACCATGCAAAACCGGATTGGCAACACTCATTGACTCACTAAGGGTAGAGAGATAGGTATTATTGGGGCATGAGATGAGTATTCTTGAGTGCGATGACTTGTATTGATAGCAAATCCCCGTCTGCTGTTGAAAAAAAACCTGTCCCTGACCCCATAACAATTTACGAAATTAGTTAATAACTAGGGGTTACTCTCGTGAGTACAGTCTTAATTAATCTAATGTCAGTCTCTAAGTCCTCGATTTCTCAGCAACAGTTGGTATAACTTGTTTATGGCAATCCCAAAGTATCAGGTTGCTATGCTTATTTTCCCTGATGAGATAAATAGCATCAATGTTCTTTACTTTGAAATGATCTAGTTTTAGGAGTTAACCATGTCTACCCCTGCCATTTCCAATGCAGTTGCCCTCAGAATTGGCTTAGCCTCTCAAGTCTTGCCGCATATCTCCCTTCCAGAGTTAATTCAAGCCTTGCAAACGCATTTCGGTGTCTCGACCATTACTGAAGAATCTCTCAGTCAACTGAGTGTGACGCAATTAAAACAGTGTTTTGACAATTTTGACCAAGATAAAAATACTAGCCACTATGATCTAGCCAGCTTACAAGAAGCAGTCCGCTTGTTGTGGGGGGAAACCAATAACAATGAAGAAACCTTACCCGTGGAAGCTTATCAAGAAAGCGATTGGCCTAACTCAATTCGAGTTGCCGTTGCGTCTAATACGGGAGAACAACTCGATGGACATTTTGGGTCTTGCCATCGGTATTTAATTTATCAATTAGCTGTGGACAAACTGCAATTAATTGATGTCAGATCCGCCGTAGAAGCTGATTTAGCTGACGATAAAAATCGATTCCGAGTCAATTTAATTCAAGACTGTGCCATTGTTTATGTTGTCTCCATTGGCGGCCCGGCGGCGGCGAAAGTAATCCAAGGAAATATCTATCCCATGAAAAAGGAACAGGGGGGTTCTGCCAGAGAAATTGTAGCGCAATTGCAAAGCGCGATCGCGACTTCGCCATCCCCTTGGCTGGCTAAACTGCTAGGCATCAACCAATCAGGGAAATTATATGCCTAAACCATCAGCCTCAATTGGTTTTCTTGCCAAAAAAAATCCCCCTTTTTAAGGGGTGAGAAATTGATTTGCTATATCCAAAATGGCTCAGGTGTGATTTGAACACACGACCAAGGGCTTATGAGTCCCCTGCTCTACCGCTGAGCTACTGAGCCTCGTTGCTTAAGCCTTTACTAGGCTAACATAGATTTTAGGGAATAACAAGGCGCGATTCCTCTTTTTACTTAGGAAAGTTGAGTCGATCGCGCCCTCTTTTCCCTATGCCGTTAATTACCGAAACATGCTGCTGACCGAACTTTCTTCATGAATCCGGGAAATCGCTTCGCCAATTAAGTTGGCAACTGAGAGAATCGTTAACGGTTCAATGTCTTGATGTCCAGACACGGGAATGGTATTGCTGACAATGACTTCTTCAAAATCGCCGCTAAATAACCGTTCTCGTGCTGGGCCAGATAACACGGGATGGGTAGCACAAGCATAGACTTGGTGCGCTCCTTCTTCGCGAAGCAAGCGCGATCCTTCTAACATGGTTCCTGCTGTATCAATCAAATCATCGACCATGACAGCAGTTTTACCTTTGACATCCCCAATCAAGTTGAGAACTTCTGCTTCGTTATGGCTATGACGACGCTTGTCAATAATTGCTAAAGGAGCATCGTTCAATTTTTTAGCAAATGCTCTGGCCCGTGCTACTCCTCCCACATCAGGAGACACCACAACCAAATCTGATAGCTCTTTGCTAGCTAAATATTGAATCAGTACAGGAGACCCGTACACATGATCCAAGGGAATATCAAAGTACCCTTGAATTTGAGCCGAATGCAAATCCATCGCTAAAACGCGACTGGCACCGGCTTCGGTAATTAGATTAGCGACTAGTTTGGCAGTAATGGACTCTCGCCCTGCTGTTTTACGGTCAGCGCGAGCATAGCTATAGTAAGGGATAACAGCAGTAATTTGGCGAGCAGAAGCACGGCGACAAGCATCAATCATTATCAGCAATTCCATCAAGTTGTCATTAACGGGATGACAACAGGGTTGGATCAAATAAACATCACAACCGCGAATGGATTCCTGAATTTGAACATAAAGCTCGCCGTCGGCAAATCGTTTCCTTACCATGGGCCCTAATTCCAGGCCCAAATAAGTCGCTACTTCTTGGGCAAGGGGCTCATTTGCCGACCCCGAAAAAATCCGCAACCGGTTTTGATCGGGCAGTTGGCTTAGTGGGGGTTGAAGCGTTAAAGTAGCAGAATGGCTCACGGGCTTTCTCTTTAACCTCAATTCAGTGCAATGGTATCATCCCAATTTTGGGAATGGTTTTTAAGAAAATTTAAGAAACTGTTTTTAATTCTAAGTAATACAGAAGAAATTGTCGCTCCAATTCAATTTTAAACAATGAAAACACTTTTAATCACTGGTACAGATACAGAAATTGGTAAAACCATTGTGACCTTAGGCTTAATCGCCTACTGGCAAAAATATCTGTCCTTGGACAAACTCGGCGTCATGAAGTTAATCCAAACCGGAAGTGATGGTGATAGCAATCTCTACCAACAATTATTTTCCTTAGAACAATCTCCGGAATTAATTAATCCAGTTTCTTATGAGACCCCAGTGGCACCGCCACTGGCAGCGGAAAAGGAAAATCAACCTGTTGATCTTACTACAATTTGGCAAGCACTGACTAGGTTAGGGGAAAAACGGGAATTTGTTCTCATGGAAGCCTTGGGCGGGTTAGGATCGCCGGTCACTTGGGAAATGACCGTAGCTGATCTTGCTGCTGCTTGGCGCTTGCCTGTGGTTTTGGTGGTACCGGTGAAATTAGGCGCGATCGCGCAAACGGTGGCCAATGTGGCCCTAGCCCGTCAACACCGAATTCCCGTTAAAGGCCTTATCTTCA
The DNA here is from genome assembly GCA_042218725.1 of Halothece sp. Taxonomy (GTDB): domain Bacteria; phylum Cyanobacteriota; class Cyanobacteriia; order Cyanobacteriales; family Rubidibacteraceae; genus Halothece. The sequence continues at coordinate 28,638 of JBDGQV010000017.1, forward strand.
ATTGCCTCACGCCTGAAGCCGAATCCCGACAGATGGAATGGACGCCTGCCCACCGCATTAGCGAGTTATGCCAAGTGCCGTATTTAGGAACCATTCCCTACTTATCGAATCCCGCTGATCTAGAAAAACTGGCCCAGGTTACGTCAAACTTAGAACTAGAATATCTTTGGTGATTGCTTATGACTGTATCCCCAGCAAAACCGGTTGATACCTCGCAAATCCGTCCCGAAATCCAAGACTTACAATCGCAACTCGTCCAATGGCGACGGGGATTTCATCAACGCCCGGAACTGGCTTTTCAAGAAAAACTCACCTCTAATTTTGTCATTAATAAATTGCAAGAATGGGGGATTCCTCACCAAACCGGCATTGCGCAAACCGGTGTGGCTGCCGTTATTGAAGGGGGAAACCCCGGAAAAGTGTTAGGCATTCGTGCCGATATGGATGCCCTCCCCATTGAAGAAGAAAATCAAGTTCCCTATCGTTCCCAACACGAAGGGATTATGCACGCGTGCGGCCATGACGGGCATACCGCGATCGCGCTGGGAACCGCTTATTATCTCTGGCAACATCGCCAAGACATCAGCGGCACCATTAAAATCATTTTCCAACCTGCCGAAGAAAGCCCCGGCGGCGCCAAACCCATGATTGAGGAAGGCGTCCTGAAAAATCCCGATGTGGAGGCTATCATTGGGTTGCACCTTTGGAATAATCTTCCCTTGGGAACCATTGGCGTTAAAGATGGTCCCTTGATGGCAGCGGTGGAACTGTTCAAATGTCACATTCAAGGGAAAGGCGGCCATGGCGCCATGCCCCAGCAAACCACTGATGCCGTGGTGGTTAGTGCCCAAATTGTCAATGCCTTACAAACCATTGTTTCCCGCAACGTAGACCCGACGAATTCGGCAGTGGTGACCGTCGGGGAATTAAAAGCCGGATCAGCGATGAATATTATTGCTGACAGTGCCTATCTTTCGGGCACCGTTCGTTATTTTGATGCGTCCCTGGAAAACTATATTGGGCAACGGGTAGAAGACATTATTGCCGGGATTTGTCAAAGCCATGGCGCTAGCTATGACCTGGACTACTGGCGAATCTATCCCCCGGTAATTAATGATAGCCGAGTTGCTGATTTAGTTCGTTCTGTGGCCAATACCATTGTGGAAACGCCGACAGGAGTTGTCCCGGAATGCGAGACCATGGGCGGTGAAGACATGGCCTTTTTCCTGGAACAAGTGCCCGGTTGTTACTTTTTCTTAGGATCGGCAAATCCGGAGTTAGGGCTAAATTATCCCCACCATCACCCTCGGTTTGATTTTGATGAAACCGCCTTGGGTATGGGCGTGGAAATGTTTGTTCGCTGTGTGGAACAATTGTCGTCGCTCAAAGTGTAACCCTTTAGAACACAGAAACCATATTATCGCGATGAATCACGGTTTCTGTGTTGGTATAACCGAGAATCATAGGAATATTTTGGGATTGCTGTCCCTGAATTTGCCGAATTTCGTTGCTGCTATAGTTGACTAATCCTCTAGCAATCTCATGGCCTTGGGCATCGCATAATGCTACTGCTTCTGAGGCTTGGAATTCTCCCTCAACTTGGGTAATTCCGGCAGCCAGCAAGGATTTCCCATGATCGCGTATGGCTTTGACGGCCCCCTCATCCAAGTATAACCGTCCCACAGGAACTAAACTATAAGCAATCCATCGTTTCCGGGCATTTTCGGCACGGGGTTGGGCTTCAAAGTGGGTTCCCAGAAATTCCCCGGCGAGAATCCGGTTAATATTATCCGGTTTATTGCCATGAGTGATGACGGTTTTGACTCCTGCACTGGTGGCAATACGCGCCGCTGCCAGTTTAGTAACCATGCCGCCCGTTCCCCATTGAGAACCGCTTTTTCCGGCTTGGGCTTGCAACTGTTCCAATTGTTCCCGACTAACCACTTGTTTAATAGGTTCTGCATTGGGATCTTCTCTGGGATCTGCCGAATAAAGCCGTTCCACATCGGTCAACATAAACAGATAATCCGCTTCCACTAAACTCGCTACTAATGCGGACAGGGTGTCATTGTCGCCAAATTTCAGTTCTTCCACCGCAACCGTGTCGTTTTCGTTAACAATGGGAATAATGCCCAAGTTCAGCAATTCCTGAAAGGTATTATAAATATTGACATAGGCATTGCGATGAATCAGTTCTTGGCGCGTCAGTAAAATTTGCGCGATGGGTTGGCCTAAATTAGAAAATAAGTCATCATAAACCCGGATTAACCGTCCTTGCCCCACGGAAGCGACGGCTTGCTTCAAGGCCGTATTTTTCGGGCGCTCTTTTAATCCTAATCTTCCCCGTCCGACGCCCACGGCGCCTGAGGAAACAAGAATTACTCTATTATCATTTAATCGTAAATCTGTCAAGGTTTCCACCAAGGTGGCAATGGTGGAAATGGCTAATAAACCGGTTTGAGCTTGCGTGAGGCTAGAAGTGCCAATTTTGATAACGAGGGTTTGAGACATGGAGCATTCCAGAGCAATTCCAAACAATTAGGGCAACTACCCTTACCTGTGCCGGATAATTGCCCTAATTATCAAGGATTAAATATGTTTAGGATCTTTATCTGCGCTGACCCCAATTGTATCGATTTTTATAGTTACATATTTTTTTCGAAAACAATTTATTTTTTAAGATTTTTTTAAGGATTGCCAGGGGGGTTAGTGGGTTGGGGAGACGCTTGATGTTTGTTTTTGAGACTGACTCCTAGCCACTGAGAAATTTGCACTTCCAGACGGCGAATGGGATAGCTGCGTTCCACCACTGCTGGATCAACCATCGGTTCCACTAAAATCGTAAACATTTGCAAGCGATTGCCGGCTAAAACATCGGTAAAAACGCGATCGCCGACCATGGCAATTTCTTCCACGGGCAATTGCATCTCGCTGGCAGCTTGGCGCAAACTTTTACGGGACGGTTTACGGGCCCCTAAAATATAGGGCAGATTTAAGGAATCAGCAATCCCCCCAATGCGACTTTCGCTGAGATTATTGCTGACTAACCAAATTTTGGTAACTTGGTTAATTTCGGCAATCCAATCAATCAATTCCTCAGAGGCTTGACGAGATTTTAAGGGAACTAATGTTTCATCCACATCCAGAATTAAACCGCGTAAATGATTCTGTTGGAGAATTTCAGCACTCAGGTAAACCACTGGTTTCCCAAGCACTAAATTCGGTTGTAATAATTGAGTCCAATACATTTGAAATAAGTGATAGTGGATAACAAAGCATTAATTAGCAGGGCACAAATAAATATAGTAGAGACATTCGACCAAGAATATCTCTACCTCATTTCCAGGGAAAAAGCAACGGTTTTAAGCGACACTGCATTCTTGAATTTGTGCCATCAGTTGATCTTTTTCCTTGGCCGGTTCTAAACAGGTTAAGCCTTGGCAAACTAAGGCCACTGCCTGATTTGGCAACGCGGTTTCCACTTGGTAAGCACAGGTCGGAAGATATTGAGCAATTAATTCTTGCAACTGTTGGGGGGTAGAACGGACTAAGGTTCCCTTTAAATACCAGTCTAACCCGGAAAATAACCCAGGACAGGCTTGGGGCGTTTTTTCCATGATACTGGTAAAGGCTTTGAGCGTTGTTTCCGCACTAGCCAGATAATCGGTTTGTTCCGTTAACAGATGCAAACGGACTAAGTTTGCTACCGCAACTCCATTGGCAGAAGGGGTGGCATTATCCATATAACTGCGTTCTTGGACAATTAATTCATCGCTGCTGTCGCTGGGAGTATTGAAATAGCCTCCGTCTTGGGTACTCCAGAGGTATTCGTCAAATTCAGCTTGCAATTGGGTGGCTTTGTCTAGCCAGGCGGTTTCCTCGGGATGACAGGTATAGATATCAAGGAGGGCTTTGATAAAGAGGGCGTAATCCTCTGATTGTGCGGGAACGGTCGCAATGCCATTATAGTTCAGCCGATGGAAACGGCCTTCCACCCACTGATTTTCCCAAATAAAGTTGGCCGCTTTAACAGCACAATTCCAGTAGCTAATTTCACCAAATACCGCATATGCCCTGGCTAACCCGGAAATCATTAAACTATTCCAGGCCGTAATCATTTTTGTGTCGGTGACAGGGGGAATGCGACCTGCCCAATTGGGTTGTTTGGCTTCGCGATTGTTTCTCGCTGGGGGAAACAGATTAACTTGCCCAGAGGGATAGCCGTAACGGGCAGCAAAGAGTTTTTCGAGTGCTGTTTCTGCTTCGGGAGAGAGACTGCCTGTTGCCTTGCGTTGTAACACGTTGCTGCCTTCAAAATTCCCTGCTTCAGTTACAGTAAATTCTGACTGCAGGGCTTGCAATTCCTCTGAAGCAAGGAGGTTTTCTAAGGTTTGATAAGACCAGACATAAAATGCCCCTTCTTCCGGTTCTGCTCCCTCAGGACTGGTGAAGCTATCGGCATCTTGCGAGGCGTAGAAATAGCCTTCTGGGGCGGTCATTTCCCGTTTCAACCATTGTACCGTTTGCGCGATCGCGCGCTTAAAGGCTGGTTCGCGAACGCCGCTGCTCCACAAGTCAGCGAGATATTCGACAATCTGCCCGTTATCGTAGAGCATTTTTTCAAAGTGGGGAACCGTCCAGGTGCCATCAACGGTGTAGCGATGAAAACCGCCGCCGACATGGTCATAAATGCCGCCGAGGGCTAAATCCACCCCGCGTTGTTGGCTAACTTCCTTCGCATTATACTTGGAGTCATAGGAAAAGCGCGTTCCCCGCAGACTTAACTGGGCATAGGGAATCATGGGAAAACTGGGGGGATTGCCTCGACTGCTGGTAATGCCCACGCCGGTTTCTACGCCTTGCAAGAGTAAGTCTTTATTGAGTTCCGTATCGGAGGCGGGAAGGCTAGCTGACCGTTCCAGCAACCCCATGACTTCGCTTTTGAAGGAATTGAGTTTTTCCTTCTCTTGGTCGTAAAACCGACGGACCGCTTTTAGGATTTCTAAGAAACCAGGGCGGCCAAACTTCTGTTCTAAGGGGAAATAGGTGCCCCCGTAAAACGGCACGCGATCGTCGGGAGTGAGGAAAATGTTAAGAGGCCAACCGCCTTGGCCAATCATCATCTGCAACGCCTGCATATAGATGCTATCAATATCAGGCCGTTCTTCGCGGTCAACTTTGATGGGAACAAAGTTTTGATTCATGTATTCTGCGACCGTTTCATCAGAAAAGGCTTCCCCTTCCATGACGGTACACCAATGACAACTGGAATAGCCCACTGACAAGAAAATCGGTTTATCTTCCGTTTTGGCTTTTTCTAGAGCTTCTGGGCACCAATACCACCAATCAATGGGGTTTTCTGCGTGTTTGCGAAGATAGAGACTTTCAGCTTGCGCGAGACGGTTGGTCATAACTGTTGCTTTGAGTGCATCAATTTCAGTGTGGCACAATCAGCTTTGGGATAAACGCATCCACATGGGAAGTTGGCGTTCTTCCCCGCGACTAATGCGATCAAGGGCAGCACTCATTTCCAATCGGACATCAAATTCCGATTCTTGATCCTTAGCGGTTTCTAAGGGCGCGATCGCGCTGTCATCGCCGGTCTCATATAAAAAGCGCGCTGCCCGCCAACGCACCAGTTTTGAAGAATCTTGCAGGGCTTGGCACATGGTGGGAATCCCTTGAGGATCCCCTAAATCGCTCAGGGAATCCCCTGCGGTGCGGCGGACAATCACCGAGGGATCATGTAAGACAGCTTGACTCAAGGGTTCGACCGCTTGGCTGCTTTCGCTTGCCCCTAATAAGGCACTTGCCCAGCGACGAATAGTGGAACGATTATCGTTGAGGGCATCTACCACTGCCGGAAATGTTTCATTGTTGATTTCCAGTTTTTGAATGGCTTTGAGGCGTTCTTTCCACTGATCGCTATGTTTGAGTTGGTCAAGCAACGCTGCGGTTTCTGTTGTTTGTTGCGTAGCAGTTTCAGTTTGATCTCCTTCTTTCGCCTTGTTCTCGATTTCTTGCAAGTCTGCCTCGTCAATGAGACTTGCCACTTCTTCCGCCACCATATTCGCCACTTCTTCCGGTTCCCCATACCGGGAAGCGTAGGGTTCCCAGTGACGTTCCATGACGTAATTTGCCCCAGTGGCTTCTACCACCCGTTGCATGGCCTCATTAAACCGATCCGGCATCGCAACCCGTTTTTGGGCATCTTCGCCAATGGCGCGCACTTGAGTGGGAATGCCCCGGAAGTATAGCACGGCGAGTTCCACTTCCCCGAGATTTTTGCTGCTTTCCTCCTCAGAACTGGCATCTGACTGGGATTGGGAAAGCAATTCCGTATCGGCATTGTCAGCAACGCCTAAAATTTTCGCTGCTTGAGACAGAATGGGTTCCCAGTCAGCTTGAGATTGACGAATCAGGGCGACAAAATCGTTGCTGAGGAAGGCTTCTCGTACACCATCAATTTCAATCAGTTGCGCGATTGCGCTTGGGGCTTGTTGGGAAGTTTCTCCTGGCTTCAGGGTAATCGGTTTTTCTGCAATGGCTTCATCGAGGTTGAGTTTCATGCAGTGGGGATTGGGAGTCGTTTCGAGAGAAGAAAGTTTCATCACTGCCTGCACAGAATGCGTCAATTTCAGTGTGGCATAGGGGAAATCAATCAGACGTTTTATATAAAATCTTGGACAATTCGAAAAACTAGCCAACTGACAACAGAAAAATCAATTCGTTATAGAGGCAGTGATCGGCCCAAGAATCCAACATTCTCCACCGTTGGAGCACTCAAGCAATGCTGCCCCGTTTATGGCTTTCTTTATAGGAAACGCCCACATTGGGAAGTCCGGCTTTAATCATTTCTCGTTCTAAAAGGGCAAAAAATCGAGCGCGATCGCTGCTGGTAACCACTGCTTGATTGTGGGATTCGGCAAGGGCAACCGGATATCCATATCCTTTGTACACTTGCGCTAATAAAATGCCCAACGATTGTTCTAACAACGCTTCATCTTGGGCAAGCCAAGCCGGAAATTCCACACGGGCAATTTCGCTTCCCACATGGAGATAGCAAAAGTGAATGGAACATTGTTCGGGATAGAGGTCTAAAATGGGAGCAGCGCTGCGCCACACTGCCGATCGCTGTCCAGGAGACAACAAAGATTGCCATAAGGTAGTATCTCGTAAGGGCTCGCAAACTTGACAGGGCAATTTATTGGTTTGATTGTTGCCGCAATAGCTTTGACAATCCGGCACGTCATAGGGACAAGCGGCATACCGCAAAAAGCGAACGGCTTCTGTATGTCGGTTCGCACTGAGATAACTCATTAAGGGAATTTTCGCGGCTTCCAGTTTTTTCCAAGCCTCAAAAATGGGGGGAAGCAACCGATCGCGCGCCGGAGTGGGCAAGTTATCTAAAAACCAGTAAATTAACGATCCATCCACTAAGGCTAAATTGGGTTCGGTATGCGCCCCTGGCGGATTCACCCAACGGCAAGCCATGTCTGAGAGGGCTTGAATTTCGGAAACAGTACGCCGATAGCCTAACCATTCTTCCGTAGCAATGCCCCATTGCCGGGATTCATACAAATCTTCTTGTTTGTAGAACACTTCCGGCACACTATCGAGAACCGGATGCAAGCTTTGCCCATAATGCAACATCACCCGCCCAATATTAATTAAATAACAGTAGGCGATTTCGTGGTGAGACGGGGCAATTTGCGAACCATCGGTGCCAAACACACTATGGGCATAAGGGGGCACCGGAATTTCTTTACAGGTATCAAGGGGTTCCAGCGGCGCGGCGGCATTGAAGATCGCGCGATCGCGCCATTGCTGTTGTTTGTTTTCGAAGGTTTGTTGTTGACGGCAACTCTCAGCGAGGAGGGTTAGGGCTTGATCGAGGCGTTGCTGACTCGCGGAGGCTTCTTGTTGCAGATGCTGACTAATTTCAGGGAATTGTCCGCTCAGTTTGGTCATATCAAGCATGAGTCGCCCTCACCTCAGACATTGCATTACAACAGAGAGTCCATCAACTCTAACAAATGAACGGCTTCCTTGGATAATTCCTGTTTCTGGTTGGGTAAATAGTTTTCCAAGATCCCTTTCAAGGCAATTAATTTTAAGCTATTTTCCGCTGGGGTTTGCGCGATCGCGTCGGCAGCGGGAAAATAATCCGTGGCCCCCAGATCCATCAATGCGGAACGTCGCAGGGGCAGTTTTTCAGCTTGTAAGCCGCTCATTAACCGTTGACCATATTCATCTTCTCCGGTTAACTGATACAACGCGCGAGCGGTTGCAAACTGCACTTTTTCCACAGAATGCTCCAAAAAAGGCTCTATTTCGGCTTGCGCTTCCGTTGCCCCTAAAGTGCCTAAGGCTTCAATAATGGCTTCGTAGGGTTGCACTAAATGGGGTTTGCCCGGAACTTGTTCCGCTGCTTCCACGCCGCCGGCTAATAAGTCTCGCAAGTGAGGAATCGCTTGGGGATCGCCGATTTCTTCTAGTGCCTGGGCACAGGCTTCTCGCACATAATAGTCGCTGCAGCTTAAATTTTCAATTAACAGGGAAACAGCTTGCTTGTCGCCTAATTTTCCTAACGCTCGCGCTGCATTTCGTCTTAGGGGATATCCCCCATCAGGAGAGCGATCAGCTTCATCTTCCAGGGCATTTAATAACGCTGAAATTGCCGCCTCATCGGTAACCCGGCATTTTCCCAGCCACCAAGCGGCATAATAGCGAAGGCTCAAATCCTCTTTTTGGTTTAAGTGCGCGATCGCGGTTTCGGCATCGTAAACAGTCATAGCAATTGGGAATCCTTCCCTTCTAGCAAAACCAATCTTTAATCGGATGAGAAAGCCCCCTCCTTCAAATTTGGGGGCGTAGTCTTCGATGATTCCTCTCCTGAGATGGAGGAATACCGTTTAATTTTCTGAAGATTCAGGTTGCGGTGCCGGTTCTGTATTCAACGGCTCAATGTTGACAATTTTGCCGCCCATCCGATTGATGCGTCGCATTTGTTCATTCATGCGACTATAGGGAACGGTAAAAAAGACGCTTCCGCTTTGACGAATGGGATACAGTTGCTTGTCAGATTCACTGCTTTGCCGCATCCCCTCAACTTCGATGCGATACATCCGACTGGCTGCACTGTTGGGAGTAGTAATTGTCGTTTGACCGTACATAATTTTAGAAACTCCTCTTAGTCGTGGAAAATTTGAAAATGGTGATAGCAGGGTTAATTTTAATCATTATCCTTACTATCACCAACGATCGCGCGATCACCTTCCTTTAACCAGGCTGTCAGACGCGATCCAGCTTTTAATCCATTTTTTCTTAAACGAATTTACCCTTCCGATTTAAGCCGGTCTGACGCTGACAATTTTGCCGCCTTGACGGACAATTTGCTGTAAGCGTTGAGACAACTGATCGTAGGGAACCAAGTAAGCATTGTTGCTAAAGCGGATTACCGGACGAACTTGCCGCCCAACTTGACCGCTTACTTCCACCCGATACATTCTGGCACTTTGGTTGCCAATGCCGCCAAAGGCTGTTTGCGGGGTACGAGAGGTTCCTTCTTCCGTGCTGGTGGAAGGCATGACAATGCTAGAGGCTTCGTTTTTGCCAATTTCCCAAGTTAAGCGGGGTTCTTTGCCGCCGACTTGGGCGCGATCGCTGTTGCCATACCCTCGATATAATTGAAACATCCGAGTAAAGTTAGTGGTTCTCGCCCCTAACCCCACTTGGAAACCGGTATAATAGGGAACGATATTTTCCCCAAATTTACTAACGTATTCTTCGCTATCCAAATAGGAATCAATTTCAGCATCGACCCCTTCTTTTTCACACAAACGAGTGTGATAAGCCCATTCGTCCTCATCAGACGGGGGACGGCCAAGGAGATGCTTAAAGTTTAATTCCACAAAGCGTTGATTCGAATTGGGATAAAAAAACTTTTCTTTGTATAAATCAGACTTGGCGACCGCGCGGACAAATCCCCGTACCGTCAAGTTTCCTTGACGCAACAACGATTCAGCAGAAATTAGGCGTTGCGACTCCATGACATAGTCATTGCCTAAAACTTGCTTATAGACCGCCCGAATCACCGTTTGCAATTCTTCTTCACTGGTGTTCCAGCGCAGTTCCACTGGTTCACCGTCAAATGATTCTAAACCTAAACGTCCCGCATTTGCGAGATTCGATGCAACTAAAGTTTGCATAATTGACACCCTCCCCAAAGGAAAATTTCGCAGCAATACTGGGTCAATCAACAACGCCCGGAAAAATTCACAAATGCTAACGCGGATCTTCTATCCAGGTCAACATTCGTTCACTCTTCCGGGCGAACACCAAGAACAGTTAGCTCAAGGCGTTGATGGCATAGTCGATATAGGTATTGGCTTCGTTAGCCGCTTGGCCAGTTAAGCCGTGGTTCGCTTTAATATGCTTCAGGGCTTCAATGTACCAGGAAGGAGATAGTTCAAACGTCCGATTGATTTCATCTAAGCCGGCAATGAGATATTCGTCCATGGGGCCAGTGCCGCCAGCAATGAGGCAGTAGGTTACCATGCGCAGATAGTGGCCGATGTCACGAGCGCATTTATCTTTCCCACGCTGATCGTGAGCGTATTGGGGTCCCTGCATTTGCGTGGTGTAAGGGAACTTCTGATAAACAGCGTTGGCAGCACCGTTAATTAAGTCGTTGGATTTTTGGGTGAGTGTGCGAGCCGCTTCCATGCTGGCATTGGCACGCTCAAAACGACCGTTTACAGATTGGAGTTCGGTATTGCCTAAGAAACGTCCTTGACTGTCGGCAGCAGCGATAGCTTCGGTGATTGGAGTTTTCATTTTGATTTTCTCTTCCTAACGTCTACAACAGGTTTACAAAAAAAATTTACAAAAAAGATTCCCTTAAAGGGAGCTAGACAAACCAGAATTACGCTACAGCAGCAGCTGCGCGATCAAAGTAGCTGGCTACTTCTGACATGAGCTGGCTGCAATCGCCTTGGGTAATGCCGTTGGGATCGTTAGCAATGCGCACTGCTTCTTCTTTCATTTTTTGGACGCCAGCCGCAACGGAAGCACCGGGAACGCCAAGCGCTTGGTAAGTTTCGCGGAGTCCGTTTAAGCAACGATCTTCTAGGACACTGGCATCACCAGCGAGGGTGGCATAGGTGACATAACGGAGGATGATTTCCATGTCACGCAAGCAAGCTGCCATGCGACGGTTGGTGTAAGCATTGCCGCCGGGTTGTACGAGTTGGGGTTGTTCGGCAAACAGTCCCCGAGCAGCATTAGTCACAATGCTGGAGCTATTGCTGGTCATCCGGTTAACAGCATCTAAACGCTTGTTACCGTCTTGAACCATTTGGGTGAGCGCATCAAGTTGTTCATTGCTGAGGAATTCCCCACGGCTATCTGCTTGGGCAACAACACGGCTAAATGCATCAAACATGGTTTTTAATCTCCTTTAATCCACGACATGTTCAGTATGAGAAGGGCTTTTTAAGGTCTGGCTCAGAGATTGGGATTAACCAATTCTGAGAATTTTCGGTTCTTAGATGAGAAAGATTATTGTCTTTTCAATTTCTAAGTTGGGTTTGCTTTTAAGCTTTGTTTTAAACCCTTCTCTGTTAATTTATACACCCTATTCCCGGCTTTTTGTGTTACAGTATATTAAGATTCTTAGGGTTTAATTGAAAACCGCAAAGAAGATTAAATTATTCTAAACTTCTAGTATTTAGAGCCAATTTTATGATAAGGAGAGAGTGAACTCTTCTTTAACTTTGCTTAATAAATCTGGCGCTAAAAAACAGGTTTTGCGAAAATCAAGGCTAGTAAGGCAAATCAAGGATGTGGTCAACATGTTAGATCAGCAGAAAAAGAACTGCTCCCCCGAGGAATACTCACCCGAGGAACTTGAACAAGCGATCACTGAATTAGAAAGATATCGAGAAAGAATTGTTAACGATTTATTTCAATCGGCACGACAAGTTGAGGTCTCTCATAAAGCGGCCATGGCAAATATTGGGAAAAATCCTGAAATTTTAAGAATCGATGCTGAAATTGAAAAATTGCAAGCGCAACAGTCTCAACGGCGCTAGCATTGGTTCCAACAGAGGTGATGCGGTTTGCAATGGCAATAATCGCAACTAGATGAGTTAACCCGAAAAACGAATAAGCAACCCCATGGATACTTCAAGTTTGCAACATTTTTTTAACTGCTGTTTGGGTCATTGGGATATTGAACGCACCTATCATTATCTCACACGCCAAGAAGTAGAGCGATCGCGCACGAAATTTGAGGTGAAACCATTAACCCCCGATTTAAAAACTAAGGTGTTAGCGGATAATCAATATGATACCTCAAATCAAGATGCAGACTTGTCAGGGTTCCAACTGTATTTTCATACAGTCTCGGAAAAAGGGGAGGAAGTGGCTCAATCCCTCAACGCCCTATTTGTTCCCAAAAAGCAGGAAGGAAACCTGTTAGAAGGGGATTATTTGCGCGATCGCGCCTACGAAGAGGCTCGACCCATTGTTTCCCATTTTCGCTTTGATCCGGCAGTTTCAGAGTTGTTAATGACCACTCCTTATACCCAAGTGGTTTCTGTGGATTCCATCACCCTCGTTAATCCCAACTTAAGAATTCGTAAAATTATCAACTATGATCGCCCTGTTGAAGGAGAACCTCTCAAAAATGTCAGGCTCGTTGGGTTTGGAGTGGAACAAAAAGTCAGTACTCCCTAACGCTGTCTCATTCTGATGCCAAATCTAGCGGCAGGGAAGAAAGGAGTGGGAAGCGGGAATCCTCTCCGCCAAGCGACCAACATGGATCAGTCTCTGGGACTGTTCTTTAAAAAAAGTTAACGATTAAACCGGCAAAACCCGATTAAGGGACGCGATCCAACTATACTGGTTGGTTACGTGAGTTCATCAATAAATATGGCAACAAAACGAAATAGTACGAGAAAACCCAAAGGATTCAGTCAAACCAAAAAAAACAATACCTCATCCCAAACGGAGTTAACTGCCACCGGCAAGCAATTCCTGACGCAAATTGCCGAACAAATTGGAACCTCCGTTGACCAAGTGCTTGAACAAATGGCCCAGGGAAAACTGGTTGTCGCCAGTGACAATCCCGATAACACCATTACTGTTAATGTAGCAGCCCAAGGAGCAACCACAACAGTAACTGTGGTGGAGGAAGCCCCCTGGCAAGAACAATTGGCAGAGAAAGACAAACAAATTGCCAAGCTGCAGAAACAACTCTCGCAACAAGAAGAGATTCAACAGAATTACCAAGGCATTTCTCTGCAAAATCAGCAGCAGTCAATTTATATTAGTGAACTGGAAGAAGCGCGATCGCAACAGCGTCAAGAAATTAAACAGTTAAATCATCAAATTACTGAACTGCAAGCGCAACTCGCCAGAGAAGAAAGCAACCGTCAAACGGCAATGGCAACCAAAAACGAACAAATCGCAGCCAAAGACGAACAGATTCAGAAACTGCAAGGGCAAGTGCAAGCTCTGCAAGGCTTAGCTAGTATCGGAGAGAGAGAACTCAATCGTTGGCGTTCTAATAGTATCAAGTAATAAGGAGTTAGGAACAGTGATGGATGGACTGCAATTTTTCCAACAAAGTGCGGGTCAATGGCGTTCCCTAAGGACAACTCACCATTTGCCGTTTCGTCGTGCCGAAAGCGGCGGCTCCGATATTAAAGTAGAAACCCTCAGCCCCGAAGATAGCCGGATTACTGAAATTTGTCAGATGCACGAAGTTGATCCCAATGCCACCGTCGGCGGGGCGTTTATTAGTTGGGATGGTGCCATGGAATGGGATAAAGAAGGGGAAGACCATTCTGGCACTAGCGTTTTTTCTTTAGTGCCGGATGAGGACAATCCGCAACAAGGAAAATTATTGCGAGAAAGAGGCTATGCGGAAGTCGTACCAGTGATTGGGGAATATCATATTGATAATGACCAAGCGCTGGTATTGGTGACTGATTATGAAAGCATGAGCATTATTGAGCGCTTTTGGTTTCCCCATCCCGATATTCGCCTGCGCGCCAGTACGGTAAAACGGTTTGGGGGACTCAGCACTGCCACTTTCTGTGCCGAAATTCGCGTTGATGACAATCAAACGGTTTCCGAACAAGAATCAACATCGCAACCCATTCGATCCCTGTGGGGGTGGTAACAGGTTACTGTGAGCAATTTCAATTTATCAGCGCCATCTTGGACGCCTGAGCAAGGAAAAGTCTATTTACAGAAAATGCAAGCGTTGGCTTTAGAGCCCAGCTTAGTGCAGTTGCAACTTGATGCTGAGCAGGAGAGACAGCTCTGCAGCGCGATCGCGCCCCGAATTGCTCAAATTAATCAGGAACTGGCCGCTTACCTGTTGCAATGTCAACAATGTTTTTATCCCCAGCAACGTCTCTCCATCCAAATTTTTGCCGCCCCCTTTGCCCAACACCTCAATATTGATGGCTTGTGCAATCTCAACACCGATCCCATTACCATTTTGATTGATGTGGGGCGGATGATTCCCCAACATTGGCTCTGCGCGATCGCGCACGAATATACTCACGCCCAGGTTGGCATGGCCGGGCACCATCAGGCCTTCCGAAAAACCCTCACTCATCTCTGTTTAGGCTTAGGATTAACCCCGCCTCCCCATGACCTCCCTGAGTCAGACTTGCGCAAATGGCCTCCTTGTCAACCTACCTCAGATCCCTTAGCGTTTTGGTTAGGAACCTTAACCGACCGGTTGTAAGATTTTTCCTGGGTTGAACTGCTAGCCAAGGCGTTGCCATAATTAAGCAATTCTTACAATGGATTG
>JBDGQV010000170.1:0-2722 GCA_042218725.1 Halothece sp.
GATGAAAAAGGAAGCTCCCGTCAGAATCTCTGATTTGACGGGAGTAGTTCACTAATGCTCTCGGAATAAGGAGTGGTGTGTTATCTGTAGAAATAATTGCGCTTATATCAGGTTATGGATCGTCAAACGTTTGCAGGGGATGGCTCAACGAATCGCATTCGCAATCAAAATGCTTGGATAGAACGGTTGATTGTTATTGCTCTTTTATTAGCAGGGGTACTATTATTTACCATTAATTTAGGAAATTTACCGCTTCGAGATTGGGATGAAGGTACAGTTGCGCAAGTGGCGCGAGAGATTGTTCAAGCCCCTGCCGGCAGCAATCGCTGGTTATTTCCAACGCTTTGGGGAGAACCTTATCTTAATAAACCTCCCTTGGTCCATGATCTGATTGCAATTAGTTATCAGTTGGGAGGCATCACTGAAGTCACAGCTCGTCTTCCGGGAGCCTTGTTGATGGCAGTTTCCGTTCCCTTATTTTATGGATTGGGGAAAGAGCTTTTTTTAACTCGTCAACCCGCTCTGATTGCTACTCTCATTTATTTAACAACTTTGCCTTTAGTGCGTCATGGACGTTTGGCGATGTTGGATGGGGCTGTGGTCTGTTTTACTATTTTATTAGGGTGGTCAGCACTGCGATCGCGCCGGGATTTGCGTTGGTGTTTTGGGATTGGCGTCAGTCTCAGTCTCATTGGCTTAACCAAGGGCATTATGGCCATTTTACTCGGAGGGATTGTATTTGCCTTTCTCGCCTGGAATACCCCGCGTTTGTTCCGCAGTTTTTATTTTTGGGGAGGGCTAATTCTTGGTTGTTTGCCAGTTTTGGGTTGGTATGGATTGCAATACGCCCACTACCAACAGGCATTTTTAGACACAGCTGTGATTTCTCAATCGTTCAGTCGTCTCTGGCGTGCTGTGGACAATAATAGTGGCCCACCCTGGTATTATTTCATCCGTTTATTACACTTTCTGCCTTGGCTGATTTTTGCTCTGTATGGGCTATATTTAGCATGGCAAAATCAGATTTGGAGTTGGGCCAAACTTGTCCTGCTGTGGAGCAGCATTTATTTTGTGGCAGTTTCTGTGATGAGTACCAAGCTGCCTTGGTACATTTTACCGATTTATCCTGCTTTAGCATTGGCGGCAGGAGCAATGATTACGGAAGTGCTACGTTATCCTAATCAGTTTTCCTATCGTTGGTATTGGTGGATGTGGGGCGGTTTATTAATTCTGCTAGGAGGAGTGGCAGGAGGCGCTAGCATTTATTATGGGGTTTTTGCTGCCAATTCCAGCAAGGCATTAGGAATTATTTGTTTGGCCGTTGGCTTAACGACTAGTGTGAGCGGAGGATTGCTCTTACGGCGCGATCGGCAATTTATCAACATTTTAAGTTGGGGAATGTATGTCTCGTTACTAATGCTAGTCAGTTCCCCCTATTGGCTATGGGAATTAAATGAAGCCTATCCTGTCAAACCGGTTGCCATGTTAATTCAAGATCAAGTGCCTCAGTCTGCAACCATTTATACATCTTTTCCTTATGAACGTCCCTCATTAAATTTTTATGCAGAACAGCGCGTTATTCCAGCAACTCAGGAAGAACTGCAAAAGCATTGGGAAGAAAATTCCTCGACGTATTTATTAGTGGATGAAAAAACACTCCAACAATTACAACTCGATGAAGGCTCCTGGAGACGTTATCAAGCGCCACCAAATTGGAATTTAATCGCTCCCCAAAATAACGATTAAATTGCTGATTGATAAGTTTTATTTTGAAACATTGACTTTCCAGTGGAGGGGAGAAATTACAATCGTTATTAACTTTGATCTCTAAACAGACTATGCAATTCACAACATCTGCTAAACATAGCTTAATTAGTGGTGGAACTGCTTTGCTTAGTGTACCAGTACTGGCTCACTCAGGACACTTTGAAAACAAGGAACAAAAAGAAACTAAAAGTACCAATCCTTCAGGGAACCAAACTGACTCTAATTCCTCTGAAAAGTCTCAAACAGATCATCAATCTCCACCCAATACTTCTTCCACCAAAGACCAATCTTCTTCCCCTAATCAGTCTCAAAACTCTACTTCTAACATCAATAATCAAACAACCACTCAAGCAGTAGAACAACAAGGAACCACAGAAACTCAAATTGTAACAATTAGCAACATTCCAGCAGTAGGAGAAACAATACTTGGTCTGATTGTTGCAACTCCCTTTTTACTGTATGCTTTAAGACAACGCATCCATCAATAAATTATGGGATTGAATAAGCCTCGTTTAAGACAAGTTCATCGCTGGTTTGCGCCAATTATGGTACTCCCTTTATTGCTTACTCTCATTACAGGGTCTTTATTTCAGATTGCCAATCTAACAGGAGAAACACAACAATTTCTTTGGTTGCTTGATTTACATAAAGGGAAATTTGGGGCTCTAGATTTAACCTTTATTTATCCATTTTTAAATGCCTTTGGTGTTCTAACTTTAGTTGTCACTGGTATTACTATGTGGTTAAAAATGCGTCCAGCAAAAAACTTAAGAAGATAATTTCCCAACTAACTATATGAAACATATTCCTAGATTCAAAATGAATATTTATTTTTGAATTGGCCTTAACTTATTTTTTAGGAGATATTAATGTCAACTGCAGTTACAGTTCCTAGTTTGGTCAAAATTGGAGAATTAAGTAAAAGTAGCGGTTTGTCAATTAAAACCATTCGTTA
>JBDGQV010000171.1:0-18250 GCA_042218725.1 Halothece sp.
ACAAGCCCGAGTTCAGTTTAATGTGGGCAATTTGTATCTCAATCGAGGCATTACCGGATCCATTGTTGCCCGACAACCCTTTGGCGGTTTCAAACAATCGGGGATAGGATCTAAAGCCGGGGGTCCCGATTATCTCATTCAGTTTATGAATCCCAGAGTGGTCACCGAAAATACACAACGACAAGGATTTGCCCTTTTATAGGTTACTTGCTTCTGCCCGTATCGTAATCGTATAAGAGGGGCGTTGCTTGTTCTCCCGTTGGGATTTCACCAAGCGAAAGTTTTCATCCATATAAAGGTGTTCTAGCTTGGGTTTGGCTTTGGTTGCCCCTTGCAATTGTTTTGATGCTTTTTGCTTGGCTTTTTTGGAAAAAGGCAATTTAACCCCCATTTCCCCTGATTGGGAGGTATCGATAGGAGAAGCCATGATTTTGTCAAACCATGCCTGGGCTTTCTCCCGCGTTAGCTTTGATGCCCCGATCCTGACCGCTTGCTTGATGCTAACATTCTCAATTTGCCACTGTTGTTGGTTAATTTCATATTTCTGAATCAGCATCAAGTCATAAACCAACAGATTAAAGGAAAAATTCCGCAATAGCGGTAAATCCATCCCTGGCGTATAACGGGCAATGTTGGCATAATAACCATCTTCACGAAAGATTTGATAAGATTGCTCTCGGCGTCGTCCCGGCAACATATCTTGGAACGGAATGGTTGACCAAATTGGCGTCCAAACCCCAACAACCAAATCAGCCTGTTTTTCAATATCAGTAAGGGGATTTCGTTTGGCTAACTCCTCAAAAAGGGGGGAGAGCGTATTTTGGTAGAACTGATTTTTCTGAGACAGAGAATCCCCATCGCGGGGGTTGGCTAACTGAATTAACTGCTGTTTGAGTTGTTCGGTACTTTGATGGGTTAGTTCATTAGAGGCGGAAACAGGATGATTGATCATTGCTGTTAATGAGTGATCATTACTGAAGTGAATTGAACAATTGAGCGATGATTAATAGCGGTTTATATCAACAAGGGAATGTTTTTCAAAAGTTTTCCAGTATTTTTGGCAACTTCTCCCTTAAGAGCAATTATAACACTTCTGACCTATCTTTTTGATTGTTACATTTCAATTTGATTGATTTCCAACTCAAAAATTATTGTTATACTATTGCTAAAAAACTAATTTGTATTTAATTATTAAATGAGTAATCAACAAGAAATTAATCCCTTACAATTTCAGCAATATCGGGAAAAATATGAACAAGAATTATTAAACAATGTTATCCCCTTTTGGGAAAAATACTCTCCAGATTATCAAAATGGCGGCTATTTTAATTGTTTAGATCAAGATGGAACCATTTATGACAAAACAAAACATATTTGGTTACAGGGAAGGCAAGTTTGGATCTTTAGTAAATTTTATCGTGAAATTGAGCCAAAACCAGAGTGGTTAAAAATTGCTCACTTAGGTGCCAATTTTTTACAACAATATGGAATTCGTGACGATCGCAGAGTTTATTTTAGTTTAACTGCCGAAGGAAATCCCATCTATTTACAACGTAAAATTTTTTCCGAATGTTTTTATATTATGGGGTTAGCGGAATTTGCCCGTGCCAGTGATACGCCTGAATTTTTAAAAGAAGCAAAATTAGAATTGGAAAAGGTTTGGGAATGGGCATATGATTGGACCAAGGTGGGACGGCCCAATTATTCGGGACAAATGTCAACGCAAAGTTTAGCTGTTCCCATGATTTTATTAAACGTAATGGCAGAAGTGGCTGCCGAAGATATTCAAACCTATCAGCGAGAAATCGAAGACTGTATTCGCAATTTACAGTTGCACATTCATCCTGAAACCCAAACTGTTTATGAAATCGTTACCCCAGAAGGCGATTTTATTGATAGCAGCGAGGGAAGATTATTAAACCCAGGACATGCCATAGAAGCCGGTTGGTTTCTTCAACATTGGGCGCAAACGCTGCAACGCCAATCGTTATCGGAAACCGCAACCAATATTATTCGCTGGTCCTTTGAAAGGGGGTGGGATACTGAATATGGCGGCATTTACTATTTTCTAGATGCTAAAGGCTATAGTCCGACGCCGCTAGAATGGTTTATGAAGTTGTGGTGGGTTCACTGTGAAGCCCTCTACGCCCATTTGTTAAATTTTTATGTAACGGGCGACATCCAAGACTGGCATGCCTTTGAACAAGTGGATCGCTATATTTTTCAACATTTCTGCGATCCCGAATATGGAGAATGGTTTGGCTATCTCAACCGCCAAGGAGAAGTCACCCATCGCTTTAAGGGTGGTCCGTATAAAGGCTGTTTTCATGTGCCTCGCGCCCTATGGCTGTGCTGGCGATTGTTACAAAAATTAGAAAAATTTTAACCCAAACCCAAAATCATGGTTTACAGATAGCCAATTTCTGTCATGATATCTCTCAGAAAGTGACAAGCAAGTGAGTGAGTAATGCGTATTCTTAATTTTGTGGTGATTTTTGCCAGTGGGTTAGCCCTGGTCCTCTTTAGTATCGAAAATACCAAACTGGTAACGATTCAAATCCTTCCTGGTTATGAGGTGCAAGCGCCCCTTGCCATTGAACTGATTTTAGCCATGGGAATTGGCGCTACGCTGGCTTGGTTGTATAGTATTTGGAGTCGCTTAGCGCGTCAAATTGCTACCTTTGGCCAAAAACGAGAATTGAAAAAGAAAGAAAAAGAAGTAGAAAGTCTCAGCCAAGATCTGGAAAACTATAAAGTTCAATTAGAAGAACAACAAAAAAGTCTTCCTCAGGGAGAAGAAAACTCGCAACCGGAATCATAAACCGTTACTGTAAAAAAAAAGCATGGTTGCTGACCCGAAGGTCTCAGCGGTTAAGATTAACTTAACCTATCTTTGTCCTGAGCTCAGGAAAATGTCATATCGATAACCCTCATTCATCCTGCGATGAAAATTTAAGGAGATTGAATTCCATGACGGCGGAGGGGAATCCTGCCGATGCCACCATTAGTTTATTGATTGATTTAGCCCAACGAGGCGAAATTGATCCGTGGGATGTGGATGTCATCAAAGTCATTGATCGCTTTTTTCAGGATTTCAATCAATGGCATCTGAATCAGGCAAATTTGCCCCAGTCGGGGCAGGCTTTTTTATGGGCTTCCATGTTGGTGTCGCTCAAAGCAGATACCCTAGAAGCCCTAGGAGAAGAACAGGAAGAAGCAGTGTCTGAGGAGGAAGAGAATACTGAATCCGAAGGAGATCATCAACGGCGAAAACTGCCTCAAAAATTGGAACGTCACATCCGTCGGCGCGGGAGTGCTCCCCCTCCCAAAAAACGCCGGGTGACGCTGTCGGAATTAATTACTCAACTGAAGGATTTAGCCAGCCAAATTGATGATTCCGGTTCTAACAAAACACAATCAGCGCGATCGCGCTCTCACTCAAAACGAGAAACGGCGCAAATGATCTCCCATTTGGCCCATAATGAAAACTTAACAGAACTGGCAACAGAACTGGAAGAATTTTTAAAGGAAGGGGCAAATCAATTTAGTCAGGGGGAAACTTGGCTCAGTTTGGAGCAATTGGTAGCTTGGTGGGAACAACAAAAAGGAACAGGCAGTGAAACCGAAACAACCAAATCCAATCGCGTTGGGATATTTTGGGCATTACTGCTGTTGTCGTCACAATCCAAAGTGGAATTGTCTCAAGAAGCATTTTATCAAGATCTTAATTTATACTTTATTGTGGAGGAAAGTAATGATCATTCACAATTATCCGAGTAATTATGAGAAAATAAATTTAAATGATCAATGACTCATCTAGTAAGAAAAAATTTAGGGGTTAAGGGGTTTTTGTAGCGTTAGAACAAAAGCGTATGGGAAACAATCGCTACAATGCAGTCTAACAAACTCTCCTCTTATCTGTGGGGGTAAGGGGAATTCGTAAATCCATAAAATAAGTTGAGGAGTAAACGCCCATGAAAGCCATGATTTTGGCCGCCGGGAAAGGAACTCGTGTCCGCCCAATCACCTATACAATTCCCAAACCGCTTATCCCAATTCTACAAAAGCCGGTAATGGAATTCTTGTTGGAACTATTACGGCAACACGGCTTTGATGAAATTATGGTCAATGTTAGCCATCTCGCCCACGAAATTGAAAGCTATTTCCGAGATGGTCAACGCTTTGGCGTTGATATTGCTTATTCCTTTGAAGGACGAATTGTGGATGGCGAATTAGTGGGAGAAGCCCTGGGATCTGCTGGGGGCATTCGCCGTATCCAAGATTTTAATAAATTTTTTGATGATACCTTCGTTGTGTTGTGTGGAGATGCCCTGATTGATTTAGACTTGACTGAGGCCCTAAAACAACATAAAGAAAAAGGCGCGATCGCGACTGTGGTGACCAAAGATGTTCCCGCAGACAAGGTGTCTAGCTATGGGGTAGTGGTTACGGATGAGGATCATCGTATCACGGCTTTCCAGGAAAAACCCTCCGTGGAAGAAGCACTCAGCACAAAAATTAATACCGGGATTTATATTCTAGAACCAGAAGTCATTGACTATATTCCCCCTAATCAAGTGTATGACCTCGGCAGCGATCTCTTCCCGAAATTAGTTGATAAAGGCGCCCCTTTCTATGCGGTTAATATGGATTTCCAATGGGTGGATATTGGCAAAGTGCCCGATTATTGGCATGCCATTCGGGGCGTTCTGTCTGGGGAAATTAAAAATGTGGAAATTCCTGGAAAAGAGGTAGCACCGGGAATTTATACCGGACTTAATGTGGCTGTGAATTGGGATAAAGTTGATATTACCGGACCTGTTTATATTGGCGGCATGACTCGCATCGAAGATGGCGCAAAAATCGTGGGACCGACTATGATTGGTCCTAACTGTTGGATTTGTAGCGGGGCAACGGTGAAAAATAGTGTGATCTTTGAATATTCTCGCCTCGGACCAAAAGTGCGGTTAGTGGATAAACTAGTATTTGGACGTTACTGCGTGGATAAAACGGGAACCACCATTGATGTGCAGGCGGCTGCGTTGGATTGGCTGATTACGGATTCGCGACAAACCCCTCCGCAATTTGAACTGGAAGAACAAGAGGCGATTGCGCAGTTGCTGACGGGTGAGTAATCGGAAGTTCCCCCCTGGATCTGAGGGGGGAGTGTAACCCCTTAATGTTCCCGTTGTGCCGCCAGCGCGATCGCGCTGGGTAGAATTTGATGTTCTTGTTGCTGAATTCGGTGGTGTAAACTCTCGCAGGTATCTTGGGCAAAAATTGGTACGGCTGCTTGCATTAAAATCGGGCCGCTATCGACTTCCGGGCGCACTAAATGTGCCGTACAGCCGGTAATTTTGACTCCAGCGGCTAAGGCTTGTTCTACCCCGTTAATTCCTTTGAAACTGGGTAATAAACTGGGATGAATGTTAATGACACGGTCAGGAAAGGCATTAATTAATACGGGGGTGACAACCCGCATCCATCCTGCCATAATTACCCAATGCACTTGATAGGCTTTCAAGGTATCGACTAACACTTGATCAAACGCTTCTCGGTTGGGATAATCGCGATGGTTGCAGAAAACGGAGGGAATCCCGAATTCTGCTGCTTTTTCCTTGACTTGGGCTTGGGCTTTATTATAGATAACAACCTTGATAGCAGCATTGAGTTTTCCTTGCGCGATCGCCTCAGCAACAGCAACCAAATTGCTTCCCTTCCCGGAAGCCAGTATCCCCAACGACAAAGGTTGCGATAACTGAAGATCAGCTAAAGAGACATCCGGAGAAATCACAACAGACTCAGTCAAAATTACCTCTTTCCTAAATTAATCGTTACTATTTTCCCAAAGAAACCGCGAGATACGGTAACACCGATGGCAATTGTCGTAAAAACCTCACCGACAATCCCTGACCCCTTTGCCATAATCAGAATTGAAAGGTTAGAAATAACCCTCGATTAAAATTATCAGATGCAACAAGCAGTTAATATCCTTTTCGTAAATAGGAGGTGAACGCTGTATGGCACTGGTACGCTGGAATCCTTATGCAGAAATGGAATCCTTCCGTCGTCAAATGGATCGTTTATTTGACGAAATCAGCGAGTCCACTGCACTCAGAGACCAACCGTGGCAACCGGCAGTCGAACTGCATGATGGGGGCGAAAACTTGGTTCTTAAAGCCCAAATCCCTGGCGTTAATGCCGATGATTTAGATATTAGCGCAACCCGCGATACGGTTACGATTAGCGGTGAATATCGCCACGAACAACAAGACAACGGCCAAGGAATCTATCACTCTGAGTTCCAATACGGTAAATTTAGCCGCACCATTAACTTACCGGTAAGTATTCAGCAAGATAAAGTAGAGGCCGACTACCAAAATGGTCTGCTCACGCTACGCTTACCCAAAGTCGAAGAGGCAGTCAACCGTTCTGTAAAAATCAACCTTGGCAGTCAATCTAACCCGGCCCTAAATTCTAACAACTAAATTGCCGGAATAACTAGACAGGAAGTGGGATGGGCAATGCTCATCCCACTTTTTTTCATAGAAAAGGGAAACGCTTGTTTAACTAAGCCCTAATTTTGAGAAGGTACCGCACTGCGACGCTGCACCGTAGATAAAGCTTCTGCTAAACTGCGCACCGTGGCAATCATGGCAACTTCATCATTGAGTTGATTGACTGCGGAACCAACCCCAACACCGGAAGCCCCAGCAGCCACTGCCATGGGAACAGTAACATTCGATAAACCGGAAGCGCATAATACAGGAACTGAAACCGCTTGAGAAATTGTTGAAGCTGCTGCCAGGGTAGGCGTTGCTTTTTCAATTAAGCCCAAAGTACCGCTATGGCTAGGGTTGCTGCTAGTGCCGCCTTCGGTTTGGATGATGTCGGCACCGGCATTGACTAAATGAGTCGCAAGTTCTGCTTGTTCATCCAGGGGAAGAATGTGAGGAACCGTTACTGAGAGGGTAATGTCGGGGAGTAACTGACGGGTTTGTTGAGTTAAGGCTAAGACATCTTCGGCATCAAAGCGTCGCCCTTGGGCATAAAAGGTATCAAAATTGCCAATCTCAATTAGATCTGCCCCTGCTTCCACACAGGTAACAAAGCGTTCCGGTTCCACTGCTGAAACACAAATGGGAAGATTGCTGAGTTGTTTGCCCATTTTGACTAACTCGGAATCAGCGGCAATATCCACAAACGTTGCCCCTCCTGCTGTCGCCGCTTTGATAACTTGGGCAACGCGATCGCGATCAAAATTATTTAATCCGCTAATCACTTTTAGCACATTTTGTTGGCGAAATGCTGTTTCTAAATTCGACTGCATCGTCATCTTTAATTTTCCTTAAACGCTCCTGAATCTGGAGGCATTATAGCTAATTGTTGCGGCGGGTTGACCAAGGAGTTCTCAAGCCCTGTCTATTGAATCAGGGCAATGTTGCGAGTTTTACATCATCTTTACGTGAAAACGAAAAAAATCCCTCTTCATTTTTTCTCATACAGGAGATGTCACTGCTTTCGACAACGTAACTATTTGCAACTTATCATTAAATCTTCTTACAAAGTTGGCAAGGAAGTCAAACAGTTAGATTTAATAAAAATAACAAGCAGCCATGGTTGTCGAGCCAATAGATTAGGTGTGCCATGAAACGATATTCACAACTGACACGATTAATTTGGGACTATTATCGAGAAAGTCAATCCGAATCCCAACAGTTACAAATTTTAGGAAATTGTAAAGTCAATCGTCGTTGGGGGAATTTTCGAATTCATTGTCCAAACGAAGAAATTGCCCGTACCGTGAGTGATTTAATTCCCTTATTAGAACTGCCTATTATTAAGTTGCGTTTAGCAAAACGCATTAAAATTTTTGTCGAAGGTGAGTTATTCCAGGTCGCCGCTGTGGGATGTCAACACCTGAGTCCTGCTGATGCGAGGAAGTTTTTAAGCAATTATTAATCCATTCGTTTCAAAAGGGCATTGTGTTAAGACAGTTTAATCTTTGACAGAATGCAAGAAATTTGTTTTCTTAAAAAAAGAGAGCAATCTGGTAAGATCACTCTCGAATTCGTTATTTCCGTAGTTGTGAAACGCTATTGAGAAGTAACTTTTTCTTCGCTTTTGTCAGCAGCCTGTTGACTATCTTGGCGGATGGAATCAGGCTGCTGTTCGAGAGCGGAGGCTTGGCTGTTTAACCAACTGCTGATAAAGGTATCCACAGAGAATAAGCCGGCGCCGTTGATGAAAAAGAAGAGAAAGCAACTGGCATAAATGGCAGATAGTTCTAAATAGGGAATGCTGAAACCTGCCACTAAAATATGGTGGTACATGGCAACTGCCATGGTTCCCAACAAACCTAAAGCTGCCGGGCGAGTTAAGAACCCTAAAGCTACTAGCGGCGCTCCGATTAATTCTGTGTAACCGGCCACGTAACTGAAGAAAATGGGAAAAGGAAGACCAATCACTTCCACATAAGCGGTGGCAAAATTCTCAATGTCAGAGAGCTTATCAATGCCATTGTGAATCATCATAATCCCAACTACCACTCGCAAAACCGTCCAAGCGGATTGAGACCAGTAGTTAGGACTGAGATTAGAACGAAAAAGTTTTGCTGATAAATCGCGTATGGTTTGAAACATTCTTTTTTAGTTGTCCCGTTGATCACTGGCATAAAAGGATCGCGCGCTGATAGGGCCAAATGAACCAAAGGTCGCGATTTACGACTCCCAACTATCGTTTTCTCCTCCTCAATTAGACTGTGGAGTCGTTTTGTCAATTAATTTGACCAATGGTGATAGGAAACGCCTTCTGTTTCAGAAAGAAAGCGTCATGGATAACCCTACTCGCTTTGATTATTGAGAGATGGTATTAATTTTTCTTGATCCTTTAATTAATAATATAAAATAAAAATAAATAAATTGCAATAAAACTTAGTAAAATGAGTGTCCTTTTTCAGAGAATTTTAAGAAAGCGGCAACCCTAAGCCTGAGCGCTTGATTCGTACCTTTTGCTAAACTGAGAGATGCCCATCACCGTCTTGGAGGAGAAATCTTGTCTGTCGGGAACAATCAATCTTCCCCTGATGAAATTCCAGAAGCCCTTAGAGATGTCACTCCTGTTCCTGAGACAAAACGCAGCCGCTTATGGCTTTTACTTGGCAGCGGCTTGGGATTAAGCCTTGTTGTGGCCATTGCAGGGTTTTATGTATGGGATCAAAATTCTGAACCCAGTGTCGCTTCGGCACCCCAAACGGAAGAGAGCGTTTCTGAGTCACCTGAAAAAGAATCGGCGATCGCGAAAGAAAATAGCAGTTCGCCGAAACAATCGTCTTCTTTGGACAAAACACCGGCTAACAGTGAAACGAGTAAGGATTTACTGGGTCATTTACCTTATAAAGAAGCCCCAAGCGACAGTTTACAAAAAGTAACAGCAGATGGTCGCATTAAATTAAGAACTCCAGCAGCAAAAGCGTTTCTAGAAATGCAAGCGGCCGCGCGCCGAGACGGCGTCTCATTAGTGCCTTTGTCGGGATTTCGTTCCATGGAAGAACAAGAATATCTATTTTTTGGAATTAAAGCGCAACGGGGACAAGTGACCGCAGAACGCGCTGAAGTGAGTGCGCCGCCAGGCTATAGCGAACATCATACCGGTTATGCCATTGATATCGGCGATGGGAATGCCCCTGCTACCCATGTGAAAAAAAGTTTTGCTCAAACCGAGGCGTTTCGTTGGTTAAAAGAAAATGCCGCTCGCTACAGCTTTGAACTCTCGTTTCCAAAAGATCATGAAAAAATCAGTTATGAGCCTTGGCATTGGCGATATGTGGGCAATAAACAGAGTTTAGAAACTTTTTATAAAGATAAATAATCATGAGTGACGTTAAGTTAGAGGAAGTAGCTCAACAACTTGAAAGTTCCAATCAGCGCGATCGGATGGTGGCATTGGCACAATTGAGGGAAGTAGAACCGGAAAGTGCTGTTCCCTTAATTAAAAAAGTTTTATATGATGAGAGTTTACAAATTCGGTCTATGGCCGTATTTGCTTTAGGGCTGAAACCCACTGCCGAATCCTTTTCGCTTCTTTTAGAATTTCTAGAAGATGACGATTATGGCATTCGGGCGGATGCGGCTGGGGCTTTTGGCTATCTCCAAGATCCGCGAGCCTTTGAGCCATTGGTGCGATTGTTTTATGAAGATACTCACTGGCTGGTTCGCTTTAGCGCGGCCGTCTCTTTGGGCAATTTGCAAAATCCGGAAGCAAAAGCCGTTTTGCAAGAAGCCCTCAACAGTGAGGAAGTGGTTTTACAGCAAGCCGCGATCGCGGCATTGGGAGAAATCAAAAGTACCGATTCTTTAGAGCAGATGTTACGCTTTGTCCAATCCGATGATTGGCTCGTGCGTCAACGTCTAGCAGAAGCTCTTGGCAATTTGCCTGCCGAAGAACAGAGTATTTCTGCGTTGAATTATTTACAAAAGGATAGTCATCCCCAAGTGAGTCAGGCAGCTGTCCTTTCTCTGGAAAAACTCAACACTTAATTGAACCTAGCGATTAAATGACCAACCATGATTAACATTAAAAACTTTTTTGAACAAAGTGAAGGCAAGTGGTTTACCCAACGCACCCGCTATGATCTCGCCCAAAAAAAAGTGGAAAACGGGAAAGCGGAATTAACTGTAGAATTGCTGAATCAAGATGATAATACCGTTCTTGATTTATGTCGCCAAGCTTCCTCTCGAATCAATGGCAATCCCCTACAACAAGAAGACAACGTCGATTTAGCAGGGGCAAAAATCAGTTGGGACAATCAATCAGTTGGGGAAAAAGGGGCCAGTTTCATTGTTCTGATTCCCGATGATGAACAACTCCAAACCGGTCAATTGATTCAAAAAATTGTGAATAGCGACCACTCGCCAATTGTTGGCAATTTTGCTATGGGAGAGGATGAGGCATTAACCCTTTCTACATTTAATAATACTAATGGTTTAATTAAAGAACGCCTCTGGTTTGCTCATCCTAACTTACGTTTGCGAACAGTTTGGGAAGAAAACGAAACTGGAGAACAAGGATGGGTGATGTTTTATTCCGAAATTCGACGCCTTAACGCTTAATTGGTTTGATAATCAGCTACTGCTTTCAATTTTGAGTAAAAGTGAGAGCGGTCAAGTAAAGGGGTAAAACGGTTAATACTAAAGGGATGATTGGTTTCTGATTCCTCATCCTCCTCATATTCCTCATCGGCTTCGTCAACATCAATGACATCTTCCTTCTCTTGTTCTCTTGTTGCTGCTGAAGTTGATTCCGCCGGAGAAATCGGTTGTTGTTCTGCTTGTCTGGCAAGCTGACGCAGGGCGGTTGGCAAGCGACGACAGATTAATCGTTCAAATTCATGAGTAAAGTGAAATTTCGGTTGACCGCGGCTCGACCAGAGAGTGAGAATTTGTTCAACAGAAACCGCTTTATATCGTCCTAAGTAAAGCGCTTCAATAATCGCTAAGCGAACCCAATGGGCGTCATATTCCTCTAACCACCGCACAGCTAATTCTTGCGGTGTTTCGTTACTGAGTTCAAAGCCATAATTTTCAATTAATACTTCAATAAGTTGTTGCATCACAACCTTGACTTAAAACACTTGATTGATACGTAAGTAATTACCGTAATAAGAGACTTCATTACTTATTAATAATTTACTGATTGCAAGTGGATGAGATCAATCTTTTTTTTCTTTTGTAGTAACAAAGGCGCTACTCGATATTATATTTGACTAGAATTGCCGTTAAAATGTCACTGTCATTCTCACTGTGCTTGTCACCACATCAGCTTCCGTTGGGTCTTGATTGGGATTGGGATGCCAAATAATGCCTGGGGTGATTGAAACCTGATCGCTGACTTGCCATCGATAAAATCCTTCCAGATGCCAAGGAATCTCGTTATTGAGTTGGGGATTTCCTTCTAGAATTCCCAGATAGGGCTGAGCGCCAATGATCATGCCAGCTAAGTCATTCCCTTGACCCAACTTTGGCACAATCACAGAGAAGGAATAATTCCAAATTTCTCCATCTCCCTGACCAAGCGCTTTAACATCCGTATAACCAAACCGCCCGCCAAACGCTAATTTCGGATTGGCTTGCCACAACATTTCAATCCCATAGGCGTTAGTGACAGTCGGAAATTGGGCTAGGGTGTTATTTACCGTGGCTGTGCCAACTACTGTCGAGTCATCAGGGAGCCCATCATTAAAACCGAATTCTCCTTGTTGAAAGTAACTATGCAGGTAGTTTACCCCCAAAGAGAGATCATCAGCAGCATCCCATTTCACTCGCAACCCAGTGCTGTAAGAACCATTGAATAAACCGCTATCGGGATTGCTCGCCTCTGGCGCATAATAACCTGCCCCCAGCAGAAGATCTTCATTCAGCTTGTAAGACATTGCTAGCCCGCTTCCCCCGCCTAAACTGAGAATGGGATTGCGTTGAGCAAAGGTGGAGAGGGTCGTCGTTCCCGCATTAGCGTCTTCAAAAAAGGGGTTGACCGCAGGTGTATTATAATCGCCATGATAACCGCCTTGGGGGGTTAACATCGCGATCGCGTTTTCACCGATGGGAAAGCGATAGCTAAGCTTGCTGAGGGTGACTTCGTTGTTGGTATTGCCTCGCCATTGATGGGTTTGGCTAAATTCACTGCTGCCATCGGCTAAGTCCGGGGTGATACTATTGCCCACAGTGAACCGGGTGAGAAGCAAATCGCGACCAGTAAAACTAGTGTTAAAATTGAGGCGCGATCGCGCTTGCAAGGCAACGCCGCTGTCTTCTCCCGCTTGGGCGCTATTAGTGGCAACAAAATTCACCACCCCATGCAACTTTGTTGTCGGGGAAAACTGCGTAACTTCCAGTTCACGCACCCGGGCGGTGACGGCATCAACTTTTCCTCGCAAAATGGCTAACTCCTGAGCAAATTCGGTTTGCAAGCGTTCAATGGTCGCTTGTTCTTCTGAGCGAATGCTGGTTTCTAACTGAGTTAAACACCGATTTAAAAAAGCAGCAAATTCATAGCGGTTAATCGCTTGTCTTCCGCGAAAAGTTTTGTCAGGATACCCTTGAAGGCATTGATAACGTTGTTGCAGTTGCTGTAAAGCAGAAAATGCCCAGTCACCAGGTTCCACATCTTTTAATTCCCGAACCGGGATGATCGGTAAAGGAAGAGAGGCATCGGCTTGGGCATTGCTTTTTGACATGCTAGCGAGTAAAGTAATCGTTAGAGTAATTAAAATGAGATAACAGCGATGCATAGCAAATAGTTTCCCCTCCCTGGTATCTATGATTGAAGTTGAAAATCTCAGTAAATCCTTTGGTTCAACTGCTGCCATTACTGATGTTACCTTTTCTGTGAAAGAAGGGGAAATTTTGGGTTTTTTAGGGCCCAATGGCGCCGGTAAAACTACCACGATGCGGATTTTGACCGGATATCTCCCAGCTAGCGCGGGAACAGCAAAAATTGGCGGCTATGAAGTGCATCAGCATTCCCTTGATGTCCGCAAACGAATTGGTTATTTACCGGAACATCCGCCGTTGTATCTGGATATGACGGTGCAAGGGTTTTTAGCCTTTGTAACGCAAATTAAAGGAGTTCCTCGGCGCGATCGCGCTCAGCAAATCAATCGCACCATTGAACGCTGTTTCCTGGAAGAGAAACGCCACACTTTAATTCGTAAACTATCAAAAGGATATCGGCAACGGGTCGGTGTTGCTCAAGCCATTGTTCATGATCCCCCAGTGATTATTTTAGACGAACCTACCATTGGCTTAGATCCCAGGCAAATGATTGAAGTGCGAAATCTGATTAAAAATTTAGCAGGGGAGCATACGATTATTCTTTCAACGCATATCTTATCGGAAGTGAGCATGACCTGCGATCGCGTGACTATCATTTCCAATGGAAGCGTTGTTGCCACCAATACCCCAGAGAATTTAACGACAGAATTAGCGGGAGGGGGCGGCTATACCCTAGAAGTTGCCGGAGAAGCGGAAGAACTTGAAAATCTCCTCAATCCGTTGGAAGAAATAGCTTCTGTTACCATTTCTCCTCAAGAAAACGGAGAGCGTTCTATTGTCAAAATTACTTGTCTTCCCAATACCGAATCTGGGGATAAAATTGCCGCTGTTGTTGTTAATTCCGGCTTCCATTTGTATGAAATGAAGCGCGATCGACCAACCTTAGAAGACGTTTTCTTAGAATTAACCGCTCAAGATCAACCGACTACCAAGACAGAATTAGAAACAACCGATCATGATTCTTCTGAATAACCTGCTAGCCATTTTCCGCCGGGAATTACAAAGCTATTTAACTTCTCCCTTAGCCTATTTAATCGCGACTGTCTTTTGGTTGCTTTCAGGCTTCTTTTTTGTTTCTATTCTATTAGGCCCAGAAGGAATTATCCAGCAAGTGAGTCAACGGGCACAACAAGGAATTCCCACCCCTTCCATTGATGTTGCCTATCAATTTATTAAAATTTACTTTGGTTTTTTAGGATCGCTGGTGCTATTTATTCTCCCGGTTCTTTCTATGGGATTATATACAGAAGAACGGAAACGGGGAACCCTGGAACTTCTTGCTACTTCTCCCGTTACCAATTGGGTGGTTGCTGTGGGAAAACTATTGGGCGCACTGGCATTTTTCACCGTGATGATTCTTCCGATTTTAGGTTACGAAATTTTCATTTTTAATGCTGCGAGTCCGCCCGTTCCCCCTGCAGTTCCGTTACTGGCTCACCTGGCTTTAATTTTATTAGCAGGAGCAATTCTGTCGTTGGGGATGTTTATTTCTTCTTTAACGGACAGTACAATTTTTGCTGCCATTATTACCTTTGCCGTTGTTTTATTTTTGTGGGTAACCGATTTAATTGCGAATCGCTTTACCGGTCCCTTAGGAGAAGTGTTCGAACATATTTCTTTACTGTCCAACTACGATACACTCGTTCAAGGCACTTTAGATACAACGAGCTTAGTGGTTTTTGCGAGTTATATTGTGCTCGGTCTGTTTTTAACGGCCCAATCGATTCAACTGTTACGCGGCAGCAGTTAAGCTAACGCCACGTTATAA
The DNA here is from genome assembly GCA_042218725.1 of Halothece sp. Taxonomy (GTDB): domain Bacteria; phylum Cyanobacteriota; class Cyanobacteriia; order Cyanobacteriales; family Rubidibacteraceae; genus Halothece. The sequence continues at coordinate 15,100 of JBDGQV010000171.1, forward strand.
GCACAGAACCCTTAGCTAATCCTAATCAGCTATTTAAAAGTTCTCTATCGCCCTACTATAGGGAATTCCATCACTCATTCACATTATTGATGCAAATTTGGAATGAGCTAAAAAAAACTTATCTTGAATTCCTTAGAACCCCCCGACAATAGAAGCACAGACATCCTAGAATAAGTTCTAGAAAGAGAAGCATCAATATGGAGTCTACTATCAATTAAGGAGGAGGATTCTATGGCGCAGTCTGATGCCGTTCCACCAACCCAAACCGAGTCGGAATCGGAAGAAAACTTACAACACCCCTTAAATACATCTTCTATACAAACTAATAGTACAACAGAGAACATAGAAGATGAGAAGCAACTTGATGAAACTTTACAAAACTCCCATGCGCCCCTAACTAGTAGTTTGCGAGTCAAATTACAAATTGGGTTTGCGTTTCTAACTTTTGTGTTGCTTGGCGGCAATGATGCTGTAATTGGCGTTCTACTCCCGAAGTGGGGCAGCTACTATAACGTCGATAAAAGCATGCTCAGCTTAGTGTTCTTGGCTGGTTCCATTGGGTATCTTGTCGCAGCGTTAAACAGTAACTTTTTATCAAAAAAATTAGGCAACGTCAAATTTCTATCCCTAGGGCAATTGACTTTCCTAGCTGGCGTTGTCGTCTTTTGCTTTCAGCCTCACGTTTACATCCTCCTGAGTGCTCCTTTTCTGCTAGGGTTTGGGGCAGCCATTCTTGAAGCCGCTCTTAACGCGCATCTCGCGAATCTCCCCAATAAAACCGCACTTCTCAACTATCTTCATGCCTTTTATGGGGTTGGTGCCTTACTTAGCCCTTTTATGGCCTCTCAATTATTAGAGGCTGAGTTTAGCTGGAATGTTATCTATTTCGGCATTGGCGCTATCAGTCTGACTTTGTTGCTCAGTGTTCGCGGCATATTTACAAAGACAGATGACAAACAAGCGGCAACAGAGACCCACTCTGAAAATAATAATGACGATACGCCAAAAGATACTCCGTTAAAGTACCGTTTTGTCTGGTTATTTGCCTTCTTTCTCCTATTCTATTCCGGTGCAGAAATCAGCTTAGGCAACTGGAGTTACAGTTTTCTCACCCAGTACCGTCATGAAGAAACCGTTTTAGCGGGCTGGTTAGTCAGTGGTTATTGGTTGGCATTAACCCTGGGACGGGTTTGCCTTGCCCCGCTATCCAGTCGTTTAGGCAGCAAAGGCATCATCAATCTGTGCTTGATGGGTGGAATTGTGGGACTTTTCGTCTTCAATGCTACCAATTTGACCTTTACCAATGGCTTCGGGTTGCTATTAACCGGATTTTGCCTAGGTCCGATTTTGCCCACTGGATTTGCGTTTCTCTCGAATGTCGTTCCGGCTCATTTGTTAACCGGTTCCATTAGCTTTATTGCCAGCTTAAGCAGTTTAGGCAAAGCCATTTTCCCTTTACTGGCAGGCAATATTGCAGAAGGGTTTGGACTGCAAATGTTCTTGCCGTATATCATTATTCTGGCAGTGGCCATGGTTGCTTGCTGGATTGTCGTGTTAACGCGCTCGGATGGCGGCCATACAACTGTAGTAGAACCGGCAGTTGAATAACTTCGTCATTATGTTATATCTCGACTAAAACTTCCTGCTCTTAAACCCAGTGAGCAGGGGTTTTTTAATTGATTTTATTTTCTTGATTAGTTAAATTCAAATTTACTATATTAGTTAATAGAAAATTTCTAATCTAATTGAAATTACTGCCTGAAAATGCTAAACCGATAAAGTGCCTTTCTATTACTTCTGTTGGAATCAAAGCGGACACTAATGACTCCTTTACCAAATGAACGTCCCAAAAAATTATCTTTGGGGCCTTTAGAACGAGAAATTTTAGAAATTGTTTGGGAATTGGGTTGTGCTAGTGTTAAGGCCATTCATGAACGGATTTTAAGCGATCCTAATCGAGAATTGGCTTATACCTCGGTGACAACTGTTTTACAACGCTTAACGAACAAAGGTTGGCTCACTTGTCACAAACAGCGACGGGTTTTTTATTGGCAGGCAAAATTGTCTAAAGAACAAGCACAAGCCCTGACCGCTTACGAGCAATTGAATCAGTTTTTAGCAGTGAGCGATCCCGATTTAGTGGCTTCGTTTGCTGATAATCTCGATACTGCCAGTTTAGAACAACTAGACGCGATCGCGCGCCGTTTAAAGTCTATTCGCCAGCAACGGGAGGAACAAGAATAATGCACACGGTAATGATTGCAATTGCCCTGTTGAGTGCCCTCAGCATGCGTTGGCTATGGTCGCGGCAGTCCCTTAATTATACCGAACGCTGGCACCGCACCCTCTTTTATTTTCTGTTTCCGCCCCTATTGTTGCTGATGACAGCGATGGCAGTTTTGGGCATGGGAACTCACGGCAAAATGTTGGGTTTAGAAACGGGGTGGCTTAGCTATGGGTTAATGTTGCTGTTTTTGCTTGGGGCAATGGGCATCTTACTATGGCAATTTTATCTCGGGGCGCGATCGCGCCAGCAACTCCCTCAATCTCAAACTCGAACGGTTGCCGGTTATACCGCCCATCTCCTTCCCATCTCTGTTCCCTACAGTGCCCAAATCGGTTGGTGGCATTCAAAATTAGTCATTAGCGAGGGCTTACTCTCGATTCTCGACAAAGACCATCTCGAAGCTGTCATTGCCCATGAACAAGCCCATGTCCATTATCGGGATACCTTTTGGTTTTTTTGGTTAGGTTGGCTTTATCGTACCACAGCTTGGTTGCCCAATAGTCGCAATCTTTGGGAAGAATTGCTTTTATTGCGAGAACTTCGTGCGGACTGGAAAGCAACCGAAACTATTGATCCGTTGTTGCTTGCGGAATCGTTAGTGACGGTTACTAAATTTCGGGTTCATTCTCCAGAAGTGGGATGCGCTGCTTTGAGTTGTACTGCTAACCAAAGCCGTTTAGAAGAACGCATTGAAGCCTTAATTAATGAAGAAGCCGTAACTACACCGCCTTTAATGCATTTAGGGCGAGAATTGGTGTGGGCATTAACGCCTTTGGCAACTATGCCCTGGCATCAAGGTTAGCTAAAGCAGAACATCTCCTAAGATTTCTATGAATTTTGACCCCCGTTAGGGGGTTAAGTTAT
>JBDGQV010000172.1:0-9682 GCA_042218725.1 Halothece sp.
CCTTGGGCGAGCGTTTCATCAAAGGTTAAACGATTTTGAACGGTACATTCTAAATACGCCAAAGCTTCTTCAATGATTAGGCAACCATTGCTTGCCGGTTGGGTGGTTACCGCCTCAAAAGACTCGCTGATTTTTTCTGAAAAATGTCTCCTGATGGTTCGCCCTTCCTTGAGGATATTCAACACAAATTGATCCCCAGGTTGAGCGATTAACTGATCGCTTTGTTCTTGAGAAATGGCTAACATTAACCCAGGCGGATTAAAGGTTGCTTGCGATACCCAAGAAATTAAAACGCCGCGATGCTGATGATTCTGGCAAGTGGTGAGAACGCATAACGACCCGACAATTCTTCCCACCGCTTGTTCAGTGCGATCGATTTGCGTTTCCGTAATCCCTTGGCGAGGGGTACGCAGTTTTTTCGTCTTTTTCAGGGTTTGGGTAAAGGTTTTTCCGGCCTGTTGGCATTGTTCCAACGTTTCAGCAGTAGCGCTAAAGCGAACGCGGATCGGTTCAAAGCCAAACTTGTAATGAGCATCGCGCAGTTTATGTTCTAAAATATCAATGGCTTCACCGCTCCAGCCATAAGACCCAAACACCCCTGCTAATTTAGTTTTTGTTGCGTTGGCGAGGATAATGCCTAACGCAGTTTGAATTTGGGTGGGGGGATGACCGCCTAATGTTGGCGAACCAATGATAAAGCCATCACAACGCTGAATCGCTTCGGTAATTTCTTCTGACGAGGCAAATTCACAGTTAATGGATTCCACTGCTGCTTGCGACTGAATCAACCCTTCCGCGATCGCGTTGGCAATTGTTGCCGTGTTGCCATAAGCAGAAGCATAAAGCAGGGCAACTTTCAGTTCTTGCTGGCTTTGTTGTTGACACCACTGCTGATAATCGAAGCGAAACCGACTGAGGCTATATTTGATTAAAGGACCATGGGCAGGGGCATAGATTTTGCTGGGAAATTGGGTAAACTTGGCTATTGCCGTTTCTAACTGTTTGGTTTGCGCCGCATGGAGACAATCGAAATAGAAACGACGGTCTTGATCCAGTTGTTTCCAATTTTCATCAAAAATTGCTTCGCTACAAACATGTGCCCCAAAGAATTTATCAGTATAGAGAATTTGGGTTTGCGGATCATAAGTGCATAACCCATCTACCCAACGGGGAGTGGGAACACTAATAAATGTTAGCTGATGTCCTTGTCCTAAATCTAAAATGTCGCGATCTTTTACGATATGAATTTGAGCAGTTTTAAAGGTATCTTTGAGCGCATTGAGAGCGGGTTTCGAACAAATAATTTTTGCTTGCGGCGCTTTTTCAATTAGAATATTTAGGGTTGCCAAGCGATTGGGATTAACGTGTTGTAAAATGATATAGTCTAGCTGTTGCCAATCTAAATATTGTTCTAGCGTTTCTAAATAAATTTCGGTAAACGATTGCCCTGGCGGATCAATAATTGCCGTTTGAGCAGCTTGAATTAAATAAGAATTGGAGGTGGTTCCGTTTTGACGGGAATATTCCACTTCAAATTTGAGTTGTTCCCAAGTGCGCGATCGCAGCACTTTTGTATTGGTTCCAATGTCTGCAACTTGCACGTCTCTTGGTTTTGCTGATGTTTCTTGAGTCGTTGTTTGTACCATGATTAATTCATCCTAAATTCTACGATTGTCAGTTTTCTATCTAAGAATTTGGCTATTACCAATGACTAATGACCAATGACCAATGACCAATGACTAATAACTAATAACTAATGACCATTTTCGTTTGTCAAATTGAAGGATCTTTGTTTATGTCGTTCAGATATTTTTTGTTCGGGATCAACCCCTTCAAACGTGGGAGGAAGCCAAACTCGAACCACTAACAAAACGGCTAAAACTAATAAGAAAGAACAAGTGGCTAATACCTGACTCCAAGGAATATCAAGAATTCCTTTAACAATAATTTCTCTTAATACTGAAACAATGGAAACTTCGACAGCAACCCCAATGGAAACTCGTCGTTCCTGTAAATAAATAATCAGGAGGCGAAACAGTTCGACTAAGATGAGAACAAATAAAATATCAGGCGTAACTCTTGTCAAGTTTAAAGGGGGTAGGAGGCAGATAAACATCTCCCGCAACTGAATCGCCATGAAGCGGGTGCGTAATTCTGGGGTTTCCCCAGAATGTAAGACGCACCCAAGACGCTGAATAAACCAATACAAAGCGAGATAATAATTAAGTCTTGGACAAATTCCAGAAATTGAATGACGCGATTGCTATTGAGCCGTTTATGCCAGGGAATTGGGGAAGGGTTAATCAGTTTTTGCATTGGATTTAGTTATTTTTAGGTTGTTATTGGGGATTGAAATTTGAAGGTTTGGCTTAATAATAATTGCCAACTTTGCGATGATGAACTGCCGTCAATCCCTCAAATTTTGAGACTCTTCCCCCTTCAACTTTGCTGTAAATAATCCAGTGATCGCTGCATTCTAAACGGCTAGTCACTTGGCATTCCATATAAGCGAGAGACTCGGCAATAATCGGAGAACCGTTATTAGCAGGAACCGTTTTTACCCCTTCAAACCGATCAGCCCCTGGAGGAAATCGTTTCAGAAAATGTTTAATCAGATGCTGATAATTTCCTTCTTCTAAAACATTCAAAATAAAGCGATCGCCGTTTTGTAAAAAGGATTCAATGGCACGATCTTTTGCTACAGCCATTGCTACTCCCAAGGGATTTAAACTGGCTTGCATTACCCAAGAGGCAACCATGGCACTGTTAATTTCCCCTTTTTGAGCGGTAATAATGTATAAACCGTTGCTGATGCGCCCGAGAGCTTTCTGTAAACTGTTATCAATAGCTTTAATTTGCTTCACGTTTCGATCGCGTGTTAGCCATTGTCCGAAATCGGTTCCTGCTTCTTCACAAACTTGATGGAGGGCGCGATCCGGTGCTTCTTTGACTAAAATGGGGGCAAAGGCTTCACTCAGTCCAATTTCTTGAAACTGGTTCCGCAACGGATAAATGGGTTCATCTTCTCCCCCGCCTGCTTCAAAGAGACCGATGGTTTGTTTTCTGTGAGCTGCTGCTAAGACGGTGTTTAGGATTTGATGGGCTTCTTGATCCGATTGCGCTGGCATTCCCAGCACTAATCCTTTAGCTTGTTCCACTAACTCTCGCACTTCTTGCGGTTCCGTATCGTTCCAATTAACCAGTTCTACCGCAACGCCGGTTTTAGTAATTCCCTGCGCGATCGCGCGAGCCAGATCATCGCCATACCCGTATTCGGAATAAAATAGAGCGACTAAGGTATCTGTCTTGGTTTGCGCTTTACTCCAGTCATAATAGCGATTGACCAATTCGGAACGATGGTATGCTAATAAAGGACCATGTCCCGTCGCGATCGTTTGAATATCAAGTTTTCCCATCCGTTTGATGGCAGCTAAAACGGAACGGGCATTGGGCTTCATCAAGCAATCGTAATAATATTGAAAGTCCGCCTCAATGAGTTCTAAATTTTCATCATACGCTGGTTCATCGCAATAGTGCATGCCAAAGGCATCGCAGGTATAGAGGACTTGCGTTTTGCTATCGTAAGTAAAAATGGTATCGGGCCAATGTAAGTTCGGTGCAGAAACAAATTCCAACTCGTGTCCATTTCCCAGATCCAGGCGATCGCCGTTTTTGACGATTTGCGAGTGAAACGGCTGATGCACCATATTTTCGAGAAACTGAATGGCAACCTTCGCTCCCACAACCGTGACATGGGGCGCCATAGCTAAAATATCCGTTACTAAACCGCTATGATCCGGTTCCGTATGACTGATAATCAGATAATCCAACTGTGCCGGATCAATTAACTGCGTAATTAAATCCAAATACAACTGCCGAAACTTCTCATGAGAGGTATCAACTAGCGCCAGTTTTTCCCCTTGGATGATAAAGGAATTGTAGGTGGTTCCATTTTCCAAGGGAAATTCAATATCAAAGCGTTCGCGATCCCAATCTAAACAGCGAATTGCCGTCGTTTCCGGTGCAATTTCAAGAGTTTGCAACGTCAGCCGACTGGTGGGGGTTTGAGTCGAGTTTATGAGTCCAACCATCACTCACTCCTTGTTCAGGACTTAAAGTTTCTTAGAAATTCTTCTTATATCGTTACGCAAGATCACCTATTTGTAAAATCTATATTTTTTAATTTTTGGATTACTTTTGCTTATAGTATTTTCTAAATGTGCCGTGAATTCTGGGATTCAACTAGTTTGATGAAAGCTCAAATCGACTTCAGTTGACTTAGCCAAAATTGATTCGCCAATCTGCTCAAAAACCGGTTTAAGATCAAAGTAGAGCGTTGGGAGGGCGGGGATGACACAACGTATCGTTCTGATTGCCGGATTTGAATCGTTCAATGCCAATCTATATCGCCAAGCCGCTACTGTGGCGCAACAGCGTTGTCCGGATTTAGAAATAGAAGTCTTTAGCAATCGCGATCTGGCAAATTCTTCCGAGACAGTAGAAACAGCATTGCAAGGGGCACAAGTCTTCTTTGGCAGTTTGCTGTTTGACTATGATCAAGTCATGTGGTTGCGGGAACGGATTCAAACGATTCCCATTCGACTGGTGTTTGAATCGGCATTGGAACTCATGGCGCTGACGAAAGTGGGAACGTTCAGCCTCAGCGACAAGCCCAAAGGGATGCCAAAACCCATCAAATTTATCCTTAGCAAGTTTGGCAACAGTCGGGAAGAAGATAAGCTGGCGGGCTATTTAAGCTTTTTGAAAGTGGGACCGAAGTTGCTGAAATACTTACCCGGTCGCAAAGTGCAAGATTTACGCCATTGGCTGACCATTTACAGCTATTGGAATGCGGGGGGTGCAGAAAATGTGGCAACGCTATTCACTTATTTAGGAAAAATCTATCTCAACCTGCCAGTGGGAGAAATTGCGCCCCCTGTGGAAACGCCAAACTTGGGATTATTGCATCCTGACTATGAGGGAAGTCCCCAATTCCGAACAACTGGCGAGTTACTTGTACGCCTATTTTGACGGACAATTGCCGGAAGCGGTGCTAGACGCGATCGCGACTGGGGAAACTCGCTCTGAGATTGCATCCCGCCATGACATCACTGACGACTCTCGGTTCAATGAAGCCTTGGAAATTCGCGATCGGCTGAGCCAAACCCGTGATGAAATCACCAACTTATTAAGAGGTCTCAATGGGGAATATATTCCGCCTGCCCCCGGCGGCGACTTATTGCGAGATGGCCCCGGTGTCTTGCCCACAGGGCGCAACATTCATGCCCTAGATCCTTGGATGCCCTCACCTGCTGCCTTTGAACGGGGAAGCGCGATCGCGCAACAGATCATTACCCAACATTTGGAAGAACAGGGTACCTATCCCGAAACTGTAGCAGTGATGTTGTGGGGATTGGATACCATTAAAACCAAAGGGGAATCCCTGGGCATTGTGCTAGGGCTGGTGGGGGCGGAACCGGTCAAAGAAGGCACCGGGCGCATTGTCCGCTATGAATTGCAACCGTTAGACCAATTAACCCATCCTCGCATTGATGTCTTGGGCAATCTGTCAGGCATTTTCCGAGATAGCTTTGTTAACGTCATTGAACTGCTAGATGACTTGTTTCTGCGCGCTGCAACGGTGGATGAACCGCGCGATCGCAATTTCATTCGCAAACATGCCTTAGAACTGCAAGCCCAAGGTGTTGAGAATCCCTCAGCTAGACTGTTTTCCAATCCCACTGGCGATTTTGGTTCTTTAGTAAACGATCGCGTTTATGATAGCAACTGGGATACGGGAGAAGAACTTGCCGATACCTGGCAAGGGCGTAATACTTTTAGTTATGGTCGCAACGATAAAGGGCAAGCCCGCCCGGAAGTGTTGAATGGGTTACTCAAGAGTACCGGGCAAATTGAAGGGATTTAATCTTTGGAATCAGAAATGGAGCTAAGCGGACTCGAACCGCTGACCCCCTCAATGCCATTGAGGTGCTCTACCAACTGAGCTATAGCCCCGAGCGCATATTCCATCATCTCCTAACCCTTATTATTTTGTCAAGGGGGTCGTTGCAAAAACGATGGATTAATTAATGTAGCCAAGACAGTTCCCCATCATCCAGTAGGAAACTAGAATTGCCGCTGCGGACAAAGCAACCAAAGTTCCGGCAAACATCAGCGAAAACTCTTGATATTGGAATCCTGAGCGCATGAGATGCAACGACCAGGCAAAGAGAGCGATATCAAAAAAGATGAGAATAACCAGCAACATATTTAACAAAATGTAACAATTTATCTCTATCCTAATACATAAATTGCTGATTTCACTTTAGGTTATATCACTCTCTCTCCAGAAATATTAAGTAACACGAACGGAAACCCCTTGTTCCCCGAGATAAGTTTTAATTTCAGCAACCGTCAGTTGTCCATAATGCAGTAAGGAAGCAAGAAGGGCTGCTTCTGCTTTGCCCTGGGTAAAAGCTTCGCCGATATGCTGGACATTTCCCGCACCGCCGGAGGCAATGACAGGAATGCTAACGGCTTCACTGATGCGACGGGTTAATTCCAAGTCATAGCCGGCTTGGGTGCCATCTGCATCCATACTGGTCACTAATAGTTCTCCAGCCCCTCGTTGCGCTACTTCTTTTGCCCACGCGATCGCGTCTAGCCCGGTATTTTTTCTGCCGCCGCGAACATAAACATCCCAGCCCGGATTATTCGCATCTTCTCGTCGTCGAGCATCAATCGCCACGACAATAGACTGTTTTCCCACTTGCGCACTGGCTTCATTAATTAACTCCGGGTGACGGACAGCGCCAGAATTAATACTAACTTTATCGGCACCGGCTCTTAACAAATTTTTAATATGTTCTAAGGATTGAATGCCGCCGCCAACGGTTAGGGGAATAAACACTTGTTCCGCTGCACGACGAACCACATCAAGAATAATATCCCGTTCCTCATGAGTGGCAGTAATATCCAAGAACACCAACTCATCCGCCCCAGCAGCATCATATCGCTGAGCTAATTCTACCGGATCTCCAGCATCGCGAAGATTAACAAAATTAACCCCTTTCACGACGCGTCCAGCGTTAACATCAAGACAAGGTAAAATGCGTTTAGCTAAAACCATAGCCGTCTTTATCATCCTTAAACTGTCGAATCATTATTATGGCGATTAAACGCTCCTCTGAACAAGGAAAATCCAGTGAACAACCGGCCAACGAGAGGAAGCAACGCAATGAGTTATTACAAAGCAATCCCACGACAGAGGAAACGAGTAGCAACGAAGATTCCCTTCGTCCCCAACGCCTTGCTGATTATATCGGACAAAAAGATTTAAAGGCAGTCCTCGATATTGCCATCAATGCCGCCAAGCAACGGGGGGAAGCCATGGATCATTTGCTGTTGTATGGGCCTCCCGGTTTGGGTAAAACCACCATTTCCCTTATTTTAGCGACAGAGATGGGAGTACAGTGCAAGATTACCGCAGCCCCCGCCCTAGAACGCCCTCGGGATATCACTGGGCTATTGGTGAATTTGAATCCGGGAGATGTGTTGTTTATTGATGAAATTCATCGCATGAATCGGATTACTGAGGAATTATTGTATCCGGCAATGGAGGATGGACGGTTGGATATTACTGTGGGGAAAGGACAAAGTGCCAAAACCCGCAGTATTCCCCTGGCGCCATTTACTTTAGTTGGGGCGACCACCCGAGTGGGCGCGTTAACCTCACCCTTGCGCGATCGTTTTGGGATGATCCAACGGTTGCAGTTTTATGAGTTGGATGAGTTGACAGATATTATTTTACGCACGGCAAAGGTGTTAGAAACAGACATTGCCACAGAAGGGGCAACGGAAATTGCAGCGCGATCGCGCGGTACCCCTCGCATTGCCAATCGTCTCTTGAAGCGGGTGCGAGACTACACCCAAGTGAAAGAATTAGGCACCATTACCCAACCGGTGGCAGAAGAAGCCCTGGAATTGTTTCAGGTGGATAAAATGGGCTTAGATTGGACGGATCGCCTGATTCTGAACACCATGATTGATCAGTTTCATGGCGGCCCTGTGGGATTAGACGCGATCGCGGCCGCCACAGGAGAAGATCGTCTCACCATTGAAGACGTTTACGAACCGTATCTATTGCAAATCGGCTTTTTGCAACGCACCCCGCGAGGCAGAATGGTGACGGAAAAAGCCATGGATCATCTCGGATATTAATGGAATTGCTAGTCTGGAGAGAGCAGATCAAGAGAAAAAAGAGCAATGACGCGGATTTTTATCGCGATCGCGGCTATCCTCGGAGGAACCTCAGTCGCAGCAGGTGCTTTTGCCAGCCATGCCCTTAAAGAGCAACTCAGTGAAAGATCACTGGAAATTTTTGAAACCGGAGCAAAATACCAGATGTATCATGCTCTAGCACTGCTGATGGTAGCGTTGCTATTAACTCGTACTGAGGGAGCGCAAAATTTGCTACTCGCGACAGGTTCCGCTTTTATTCTAGGAACAGCAATTTTTTCAGGGAGTTTATACGCCTTAAGTTTGACAGGTATCAAATGGCTAGGTGCCATAACGCCCTTCGGAGGGGCGGCGTTTCTAGTCGGTTGGGCTTGCCTTACTATTGCTGCATTTGGGTGGAAATAGGGCTTGCCATACTTTCCTAAATTGCTAACCATCCCTTAGGCAGTGGGGCAGTTGTCTCAGCCATAGCACCACGACGATGGGGCATTGGCCAAGTGAGATGCCAACTATGCAGGTAAAGGCCCTGTGGCAGCCCCAGCTCACCGGGTTTTGGAACATCGCGATTGTATTTCGTATCCCCAATGATCCCGGTACCAAGCTCTCGTAAATGGCGACGCAACTGATGCTTGCGACCAGTTACCGGCGTTAATTCATAATCCAAAATGGTGCCTCCCGTTGTCTCTTGTGCACCACGTATGCAGTATTCAGTACGGGCGGATTGTTTCCCCTTTTGTCCCTTAATCGGTGTTGTAATCGTTCCTTTGGGTTTTGGACGGGGGGTTTCTGCTGGACACCAGGCGAGAGCCCGATACGTTTTCCTAATCTGGTGCTCGCGAAAGGCTTGGTTTAAGGCATGGGTCGCTTTCCCGCTCCGTCCCAAAAGCAGCGCTCCAGTTACCGGTTGATCAAGCCGGTGAATCAATCGGGGTGGCGATTTGGCTTCAAACTGCAACGCAGAAAGCGCTTGATCCAGTGGATAACGCACACCGCTACCCCCTTGAACTGCTAACCCTGCCGGCTTGTTTAATACCAGAGCGCTGGCATCGCGATAGATCACATTTTCCCGCAGTTCATCTCCAATTACTTTTGCCCCGTCTAGATTGCTGCCAGCATCGGCACTAGGCTGAGCTTGATAATGTGGAGTCAGTTGCGGAGGCAACCGCATTTGCTGACCAGGAGAGAGTACAGTTTTTGGCCGAACCCGCTTGCTATCCAGCCGGATTTCCCCACGCCGCAATGCCTTATGAATGCGACTGAGGCTAGCCGTGGGCAGATGATGCTTGAGCCAAGCCATGGCTGTTTTTCCAGCTGCTTCCTCGGGAATTGGGATCCAACTTACCATAGGAGTATCGGTTTTCGATTATCCTAACCCAGCTTTTCCGGGCACACACCTCATCATATCGCGCCAATAAAACAATTGACGAAGCAAGCAGATTCCACA
>JBDGQV010000173.1:0-14675 GCA_042218725.1 Halothece sp.
CTAGGTTCTCCCGGTGAAGCGAGAATCCGCCTCCTTTAGGTGGCGGAGTGTCAACATCCCCCTACTTAAGAATGACGTCTAACCACAGTACGCAACCGGACTCTTCCGCTTCTGAGGAGTCTCAACTCGAGCAGTCTCCACCCCCCAAACCAACCCCACCCTGGTGGCGAGTCCTGTTGATTTTAATTCTGTTGGGGGTAGGCGGCGGCGTTACTTATGCCTGGTATTTTATTTACTATCAATTATCGCCGACCGTTGCCGACAGTCTCAGCGAAATTCTGTCTCGTCCTGTGGAAGTCGGAGAGGTGGAATCCTTTTCTTTCACTTCCGTTGAATTTGGAGAAACAGTACTGCCGCCTAGCCAAGACCACTCAGAACAAGCTACCATTCCCAGGGTTGAAGTTGATTTTACCCCCCTCAAACTCCTTACTCAGCAAACCCTAGAACTGGATGTCACGCTGGTTAATCCAGATGTAACAATTGAGCAAACCAAGCAAGGGGAATGGTTAACCACTAACCTCACCGTACAACCGCCAGGATTCATTGAATTTAAGCTTGAAACGCTCAATGTTGAAAATGCCGATATTGCCGTTGCTTCTCGCAACCAGGCCGGCGAATTAAAAGCACCCGTCAATCTGACCCTTTCTCAATTCAATAGTCAATTTCGAGATAATAATCAACGTATTCAGTTTGAACTGGATAATTTATCCGTTGCCAATACTCAAGGCAGTTTAAATTTACAAGGAGAAGCCCGTCTCGACAGTGGCGAAGTCGATTTAGCTGTCACCAGCAATGAATTAGCCATTGGCAACTTAGCCCGGTTAGTTCCGTCTCCGTTTGAGAGAGTAAAGGGAAAGCTGGATGCCGATACCGAGTTGAAACTGTCCCTAGATGGGAATCTTCCCAGTTTGCAAGGAACTGCCGAATTCAAGCAAGTTAACGCCAAGCTTGAACAATTCAGCACTTCCATTACCGAGACCAATGCCCAAGTGCGTCTTGCTGAACAAGATATCATTGTCGAAAACTTTACGACTCAATTTGGCGAGATTAATGCCACTGCCGGCGGCAAGATTAATCTGGCCCAGGGATACGATTTAACCGCCAAAGTAGACCCCACGCCCATTTCCAGCCTGTTGGCGGCAGTTGATATCAAACCGAAGGTTCCGGTGAGTGGAACGATTCAAGCCAATCTTGACATTACTGGTGCCTTAGATCAGCCAACAATTAATATTGTTGCCAGCAGTAGTAAACCTATCCAAATTGATCAACTAGCGTTTCAGCAGTTCCAAACTAAATTATCTGTGACGGGAACGGAACTGGTGGTGGAAAATTTCCAAGCAACTCCTCAGACGGGTGGGAAAATTGTTGCCCAAGGCAACATCGGCTTAAGCGCAGAACAAAAAATTGCTCTAGATGTCCAACTGAAAAATATTTCTGGCGAAGTGATTCGTCCTTATCAAGCTAACCTGCCTGCTGATTTAGGCACCCTCAATGCCTCCGGCCAAATCACTGGAACCTTAAGCGAGTGGAAAAGTCTCCAAGGGAAGGGAAAGGCAACGCTTGCCATTGCCGGGGGAACGCTGGCTTTACCGCAACTGCAATTGTCAGATGGTCGGGTACAAGCCAAAATTCAGGTTAACCAACTGCAACCGGAACAACTGGCGCCACAAGTACCGCCCCAGTTTCAAAATCCCGTTTCGGGACAGTTTCGCCTTAATGCCAATTTAGCGGACTTTTCCCCCCAGAAAATTCGTCTCACAGGAGAAGGGGAATTAAATGTTCCGCAAGGGGAAATCGCGGCCACCACAGTAACGTTCAATGAGGGTCAGTTGAATGCCAATTTCACCCTCACTCAAATTCCGTTAGCGTTGCTTGCGCCCCAAACCCCTCCCGATTTCAATCGACTGTTATCAGCGCAATTGAATGTCAAGGCTGATGTGGCAGCGTTTAATCTCAATCAAATTCAAGGAACCGGTTCTGGATCAATTACATTGACTAACGGCGATCGCGCTCAAATTGGTCTGAATAACTGGCGTCTCAACCAAGGCAACTGGCAAGGGGAAATTCAGGCGAGTAATTTGAATCTTTACCAGTTTGTCCCCCAACTTCCCGAGTCATTCCAAAATGCTCTTTTCAATACGCAACTGACCGCTCAAGGAACCTTAGACAATCTTAGCCCAGAAGGGATTACTGTCCAGGGAACGGCAGAAGTGAACCAATTGTTGGGCGGAAACATTACAGCAGATGTCTTGCGCCTGCAACAGGGCAAATTTAAAATTGTTGCCTCTCCCAACAATATTGAACTTTCCCAACTCTCAGATCAGTTGCAAGGGAATGTTGCGGGCAAGGTAAGCGTTGAGGGCAATTTAAACAATCTTAGCCCCTCTGGGATTGATGCCCAAGCCAATTTAGACTTTAGTCAAGGACTGGCGTTAATTGCCAATCCCCTCACCACTCGCCTGCGTTGGGATGGTGAAAAAGTGATTTTGGAACAAGCCCAAGCAAAGAATTTCCAAGCGGAGGGAACCGTTGCCCTTAATTTCAATCGGCAAGGACAAGAAATGATTGAACAATTTGATTTAACGGTTGATGCCCAGCAGTTAGACTTGTCCCGGCTGCCCCTTCCTGCGGCCCAACCGGTTGGGAAAATAGATGTCCAAGGATTAGCCGATTTTTCCGGGAAGGTGACGGGGACTATCCAGCAACCCCAAGCCCAGGGAACCATTCGCCTACAAGATTTTGCCGTAGAACGGTTGACCTTTGATTCTCGAATGACAGGGGGAATCCAGGTCAATGCTGAACAAGGGATTCGACTGGATTTAGTCGGCAATAGTGAAACCCCAGATCGCATTCAGTTGGCTTTATCGTCGCCGCAAGACAACCAGTTATTGCCCTTGGAACCGGCCTCATTTGTCATTAAACGCAACAGCGCGATCGCGGAAGGGAAACGCCAAGGGGAAACGTTACAGGTGAGTTTAAAAGACCTTCCCTTGGATCTTCTCAAAGATTTTGCCCCACTCCCTAAAGAATTTGAGAATCAACCTGCTTCTGGCAAATTAAATGCCGATCTAGCCGTTGATTGGAAGCAGTTGGGGGTGTCTGGAGAACTGGCTTTAGAGAACCCCTCGCTAGGCAGATTCAACAGCGATCGTGTGACGGCCGAGTTTCGTTACGCCAATCAAATTTTCAACCTGAAACAAGCCACTCTTGTCCAACAAGAAAGTAAATATCGCGGCAGCGGCCGCCTTAACCTCAGCAAAACCAATCCCAACTTTGAAGCCAACCTTGATATCAAACAAGGACGAATCCAGGACATTCTCAGCGCCCTGCAACTGTTTGATCTCTCCGACATCCAACAGAACTTTGCCACGCCTGAATACGGGAATGCCGAAGATCTCGATGTTGCCTCCATCAATGTCAAAAATGAGCCCCTAGAAACCCAACTGCGGCGTTTTTCCGAAATTCAAGCCCTGCTGACCCAAATGCAGGAGAACCAAGACACGGTAACGGCAATTCCTCCCCTAGCTTCAGCTAAAGGCAACTTTACCGGCAATATTTCCGTGACAGGAACCTCCTTTCAACCGTCAGACATCCAAGGTGAGTTTCGCCTTGATGGAAACCAGTGGCAATGGGGTCCCTACCAAGCCCAAAGCGTGGTTGCCGAAGGAAAAATTGATAATGGCATTCTGACCCTGCTACCGGTTCGTTTCGCCTCGGGAGAAAGTTATATTAATCTCTCAGGCACCTTTGGCGGCCAAAACCAGTCCGCGCAATTGCAGGTGAATCAAATTCCGGTGGCAGCGTTGCAAAAAGTAGTTGAGGTTCCAGAATTTATTGGGGTTAGCGGCTTTGTCAACGGCACCGCTACTGTAGCAGGTACATCGGAAAACCCCACCGCACGAGGGGAATTGCGAGTTGTCGAAGCCACTCTGAATCAAACGCCCATTGATACCATTCAGGGCAGTTTCAGTTATAGCAATTCTGAACTCAACTTCTTTGCCAAGGGCTTACTCTCCCCAGATAGCGACCCTCTCACCGTTAGCGGCAAATTGCCCTATCAATTGCCCTTTGCCAAAGTTCCGCCCGTTTCTGACAATTTAAACATCAAGATTAGTCTCCAAGATGAGGGCTTTGCCTTACTCGATGTCATCAGCAAGGGACAATTAACCTGGAAAGGGGGCCAAGGAAAGGTAAATCTTGCCATTACCGGACCCTTCAATCCAGAAAACTTTCAATTTAACCAACTGAATACTTCAGGAGTGATTACCCTGGCAAATGCCAGTGTGGGAACCGCTGCCCTGCCTGATCCCTTAACCAATATCAATAGTCGCGTGGAATTTAACTTTAATCAGCTGAGTGTCGAGAAATTCAATGCTGATTTTGGGGGCGGCCAAGTCACAGCGGCCGGAGAACTGGCTTTATTTAACGCGGATGCCAGCTCCCAAACCCTTAATATTAACTTACAAAACCTTGCTGTGGAGATTCCTGACCTTTACCAAGGAGATGTCGTTGGCAATATCAATCTCGGCCGAACCGCCATTAAACCCCTCCTTGGCGGGGAAATTACTCTCTCGGAAGGAGAAATTATGTTAGCTCAGGGTGAAACTAGCCCTGGAAAAAATGGCCAAGGCAACAATAATTTGTCCAATGTCGGCTTTAATGATTTAACCATTAACCTGGGCAAGAAGGTCAAGGTCACCCGAGAACCGATTATGAATTTTGTCGCCGATGGCAGTTTAAATCTGAATGGCACCCTTGCTGATCTGCGGCCCAAAGGAACTATTACCTTACAACGGGGTCAAGTAAACTTAGGGCCAACTCAATTTCGCTTAGCCAAAGGCTATGAACAGACGGCAACATTTACCCCGTCCCAAGGGCTAGACCCAACGTTAAACTTGCGTTTAGCGACATCGGTTACGGAAACCAGCGGCAATTTAGCGAATCAAGGTGGAACAACCAACCTCGGGGATGGCTTCAACGCCGGAATTGGCACTTTACAGTCGATACAAATAGAAGCCCTAGTTCAAGGACGAGCTAGCGAACTGCAACCGGGTCAATTAACGGCCAATAATGATGTGTTGACTTTAAGCAGCGATCCCAACCGTAGCCAAAGCGAGATTATTGCGCTTCTCGGCGGCGGATTGACCCGCGGATTTGGCCAAGGCAATACGGCATTAGGCTTAGCGAATTTTGCTAGTTCTACTTTTTTAGGAACCTTTCAAGACACCATTGGCGATGCCTTGGGATTCAGCGATTTTCGGATTTTTCCCACTCTGATTCCCACAGAAACGGAAGAGGGAGAAGAGGGCAGTTCCAACTCGACTTTAGGATTTGGTGCAGAAGCAGGGATTGACCTCAGTCAAGATTTATCCTTCTCTGTCCTGACAATTTTTAATGCCAATCAACCCTTTCAATATAGCATTCGCTATCGTTTTAGCGATGACATTTTGCTTCGAGGCGCCACTGATTTAGCCGATAATAACAGTTTAATTATTGAGTATGAAACCCGCTTTTAAAGTCTTTATTGAAGGTTAATTTTATTTTAACAAGGTATTAACGTCATGATGATGCAATGATCACAGAAACTTCCTATCATTGAGACGGAATTGTATTAAAGAAAACGAATCAGGTCGCCGTGGTATCATCTAACTCGACTCCTCTGAATCCCAACTCCACTCTTGCCGATTTAGAAACCTATAAATATCAAGTCGATGCCAGTACCTTAGGAGAAGTTGTTTCGAATGAATTTCAACAGTCTCCTGAGCTTCCCGGGGTCATTATTAAAGACGGAGAAGACGTTGTCGGCGTAATTTCTAGGCGCAAGTTTTTGGAACAAATGAGTCAACCCTATAGCCTGGAATTATATATGCGCCGCCCCATTCGGGTCTTGTTAGAAGTGATGGAGTCAGAGGTACTCAGACTGAACCATGATTATCAGATTGATCAAGCGGTCAGAAAAGCCCTGAATCGTTCCCGCGATCTTGTTTATGAACCGATTGTGGTTATTCAACCTGATAACTCATTTGAGTTGTTAGAGGTTCATGATCTGTTGTTGGCACAATCGAAAATATTTGTTCAAATCAACAAAATCGTGAATAAGCAAAAAGAAGAGGCTCGCCAGTATGCTGAGAACTTAAAAAAAGAACAGGCAAAAGTTCAAGAATATACCCGTCAATTAGAACAAAAACAGATAGAAGCCCAGCGGCGAAATGAAACCCTGGAAAGGCAACGGGCGAAATTATCTCGACAAGCCAGTGCTATTTCGGAATTGAATGAACGCTTTGTGCAATTGGGAGAATTGCTTTCCCAAGAAGGAAAAGAAACCTTTAGCCAAATGTTAAGCAGTGTTGAGGCTATTTCTGATTGTACCGCTCGCATTATGAAAGTAGGGAAAGGGTTTCGTGAAGAATTGGAATCGGTAGATAGCGCAACGCAATTGATTGAACGAGTCAGTCAACAAGTTCGGAATTTGTCCATTCAAGCTGCCTTAGTGGCCAATCGCCCCCAAAGCGGAGCTCAGGGGCAAATAAGCGGATTAGGCCGGATTACCTCTGAAATTGGCAATTTGGGCAATCGAACCTCCGAAGCAACCAACGAAGTTAACCAGATTGCTTATCGCTTTCGCAATCAAATTGAAGAATTAACCAATGCCGCCCAAGAAAGTGAAGATGTGGCGCGATCGCTGGTTAAACGGTCTCAACAAACGCAACAAGCTCTTGATGAATTAGAACGCTTAATTAATCAGTATAAAGAAGATAACACCATCGATACTTCTCTCGAAGAGGAAGAGGAAACTTCCCAAAAGCCAACCGGCAACCCGCAATCGGTTTAAAACGTTAAAATTATACTAAGATCAATTTTTTTGTGAATTTGTTTTTCGTGTTTCTATGTTCTTAAGCGAACTAACACCAATCTTGAAAGAATTTACCCAACAACCTATAAGCTTTCTGGGGGGATTAGTTTCTGGGAGCTTGCGCCTCAACCCGAACCAGGAGCCTCTCAAAAGCTGGCTAGCTCAGCAAGGGGCAAACGAGCCCCAGACAACACCTTCTCAAAGCAATCAGCCGCCCCAAACCATTAATATCGAATAGTGAAGCTTATTCTGCCGGTTCCTGGTTTCAGACAATTTAACAAAAAGAAAGCAGGAATTGCTGGGTTCCCTTGTCGTTGGCAAGGGAAGTTATTACAATTTTGCTAGGTTTTTCCGTTGGAAAGGGGAGCCCTCTGTTCGGGAACTCCCCATGGGATCTGGTTTTAAAGGAGTTTTTAGTGTGGGATCGCTAGCGCTTTTTCAGTGCGAATTTATTAGGAATGTGCTAAAAGAGTTAAACAGTGGCAATTTATTCGGTGATTAAAAAAAATGAAGCAATGACGATAAATAGAAAGATGGGAGAAACTCTCATTTGATGGCAAAAATTGCTTCTGAATTCGACAAGTCATCAATGTAACTGACCATCAAGTTGTCATTTTTGTAAGAAAGGCTACAATCATGGCTAGGTCTTTCCTGTTAACCCCTCCTGTTAGCAACCCGGAATGAGATTGCTGAGCCTCTAAGGGAATGGACAGGAAAAACATTAATGGCATCTCAATCAATGATCGATCATCATTTTCTGATGAAAACAGCAACAAGTAAAAGGAAAACGGCATGATGCAGGTAAACGCAGTAACCAGCCAACAAGATAAAAACGAACTAGAACGCTTAATTGAAGAGCAAAGTCAAGAAGTGGCTCAAGGCAATTCCATCGAAGTCGAAGTGGAACCGGCAGATTCCGACTTAGAAGAGGAGGCTGACTTAGAAAAGGAGGCCATGTTAGAGGCTGCGGAACCGCCAGAAGAAACGCCACAAAAACCGGCAGAAAATGCCTCTGCGGAAAATGCCTCTCAAGATGAAACCCAAAAAAAGTCTTACACTGAAGACTCCATCCGTCTTTACCTGCAAGAAATCGGTCGGATTCGCTTGTTACGGGCTGACGAAGAAATTGAATTAGCCCGGAAAATTGCTGATTTATTAGAACTGGAACGCACCCGTACCGAATTGCAAGCCACCATTGGTTATGAGCCTACCATCGAAGAGTGGGCGCAAGAGGTGGATATGCCTTTGCAGAAATTTCGCCGGCGCTTGATGCTGGGGCGCAGAGCGAAAGAGAAAATGGTGCAGTCTAACTTGCGTCTGGTGGTTTCCATTGCGAAAAAATACATGAATCGCGGTTTATCATTTCAGGATTTAATTCAAGAAGGGTCGTTGGGCTTGATTCGCGCCGCTGAAAAGTTTGATCACGAAAAAGGCTATAAGTTTTCCACCTACGCGACGTGGTGGATTCGACAAGCGATCACCCGCGCGATCGCGGATCAATCTCGAACCATCCGTCTCCCAGTTCACCTCTACGAAACGATTTCTCGCATCAAGAAAACCACGAAAATCCTCTCACAAGAATTGGGACGCAAGCCGACGGAAGAAGAGATTGCCGAACGCATGGAAATGACCATTGAAAAATTAAGATTTATTGCGAAATCGGCTCAACTTCCCATCTCTTTAGAAACCCCCATTGGCAAAGAAGAAGATTCTCGCTTAGGCGATTTTATTGAAGCTGACGGGGAAACCCCCGAAGATGAAGTTTCCAAAAGTTTGCTGCGAGAAGATTTAGAAGATGTTCTCGATACCCTCAGTCCCAGAGAAAGAGATGTTCTCCGTCTCCGCTACGGTTTAGAAGATGGACGGATGAAAACCTTAGAAGAAATTGGACAAATTTTTAATGTCACGCGTGAGCGCATTCGACAAATTGAAGCAAAAGCGCTGAGAAAATTGCGTCATCCCAATCGCAACAGTATTTTAAAGGAGTATATTCGGACCTAAAACAGAAAATAAGGATTAGTCATTTTGGTGAATTTAAAAGCTGGGTAAGGCGATTTTACCCAGCTATTGCTATAATGTTGAGACGAATGATTTAAGAATAGATTGAGGGTGAGCTAAAATCACCCTTGTTCCTAAAACCGGATCGGGGTTAAAATTTACAGAAGTCCCCAGAAATGAAGAACACCTTGTCCAGTTAGGATTTCGGTGAGAAGCGCAGCCACAAAGCCAATCATTGCTAAGCGACCATTCCAATTTTCTGCCGATGTGTTCCAACCAAATTTGAAGTCGTTGCGATTTTCTTCAGTCATAATAACCTCTTTACAAATCGATACTAGTGCGACGAACTCTGTAAATAAATGTAACTAAAAATTGTCAAAAAAGCAATCATCTGCAAGGAATAGAGATATTGCTTTTTTATATGTGATCTATTGTCAGTTATCCAGCCTATGTTAGATAAACAAACCCTTTTTGCTGCTTCCCTCTTTCCCTACTTAGGTTTTCTTTGGTTTCTGACGCGATCGCGCCAATTTCCCCGGCTAGCAGTCATTGGTTTTTATGTCCTGCTAATATTTGTGTTGGTGACTATCCCTGCCGGAATTTATGCCCAACAGGAATATGGAGAGTCTTTAGCGAATGTGGACTGGCTGCATGGCAGTGCAGAATCCTTTCTCACCCTCTCGAATATTCTCGTGGCGTTAGGATTTCAGCAGGCGATTCGACGTCGAAAAACGGCTTCTTCTAACCAACAAGAACAAACATGACTTCCTCTTCTCAGAGCAATCTTTTATCAACGGTTCCAGAACAGGCAACAGTCCTGGGGAACCAAGTTCACCTGCTGTCAGACTATCTCAGTTGGTTGCAAGCCCGCTGGCACCAGAAGCAGGGCACTCATGTGGTGACTCTCAATGCGGAGATGGTCATGCTGGCTCGGAAAAATCCCCAATTAGCCAGCGCGATCGCGCAAGCAGATTTAGTCATTCCCGATGGGGCAGGAGTCGTCCTTTCGTTACGCTTACAAGGCAAAAAACAAGCCCGTTATCCAGGGATTGACCTGGCAGCTGCGTTATTAAAAAGTACTGCCGCCGGAACCACCCCAGGGGAAATTTTCTTCTATGGCGGGGTACCTGGGCGAGCCGAAACAGCGGCTCAACTGTGGCGAAACCAATTTCCCAATCTTTCCATTCGCACGCAACACGGTTATCTCTCCCCATCTCAGGAAGCGGAATTGTGTCAGGAATTAAGCCAGCGACAACCGCAATTGATTTTAGTCGCCTTGGGAGTCCCCCGACAGGAAATTTGGATTGCTCAACATCGGCATCTTTGCCCGCAATCAATTTGGATGGGCATCGGCGGCGCGTTTGATATTTGGGGCGGCGCTAAATCGCGGGCTCCTTCCTGGTTTTGCGAACATAATTTGGAATGGTTATACCGCTTATATCAAGAACCATCCCGTTGGCGACGGATGATGGTCTTGCCCTTATTTGCTTGGGCTTCTCTGGTCAATCGAAATCGGGGTTAACCAGCGACTTTATCTAACAGTTCCCATTGCGAATATTCCACTAGCGCCTTTTCCAACAAATCAAACATTTGCCGACAGTGATTGTTCGCTTGTAAGGGAAGTTCTTCATTCTTCATCACTAAATTCATGCGTACTTGATCAGCACTGGCTGTGGTACGATCGATTAATACCTCAACCGTTACCAGTTTTGGGAAAGGAGCGCGATCGGGGAGCTCCCGCGCCATCATATATTCGCCTGTATCATAAATAATTTCTAGATGACAAGACTCTAAAATCTCTACAAGAGAGTCTTGCAGGCGTTCTAAAGGAATCGCAACAGAAAATGTACAAGTATATCGAGCCATAGTGTAATGGGGAGTAATCCGCTTAAGCGTCTTTACTCATCATCTTATCGAACTTCATTGAATCCTAATCAAGATGGGACTGTAGCTACATTGGCCAGGAGCGTAGAACCGCCAATTCTCCCTTAGGAATGAGTTTGTTCCTGGGACGGCGACTGATAGAGTTGATGTTCCTGGGAACGAGGCAAAGCCTGGGTTTGTTGTTGGTAAGAAGCAGCAGATTGAGCGGACACTGGTACTTGTTGCATTAAACTTGCCATTTCTAGGGCGTTCATGGCATAGTTCCATCCCAAATTGCTCTTAATGCCGGCGCGTTCTAGGGCTTGTTGCATATTTTCGGCAGTAACGACTCCAAACACGACAGGAACCCCCGTTTGGAAGCTTGTGGCGGCAATTCCTTTCGCTGCTTCACTAGCAACGTAGTCAAAATGAGCCGTTTGGCCGCGAATGACAGCGCCTAAACAAATAATGGCATCATATCGCCCTGTTAACGCCATTTGTCGCGACATCATCGGCAGTTCAAAACTGCCAGGCACCCAAATATAATCCACTTGCGTCCCGTGCCAATCCACATCAACACCGTGACGCTTCAAACAATCTTGACATCCCGCTAATAACTTTTCCGTAACGAGGTCATTAAACCGTCCAATGACAATCGCAAAGCGTAAGGAAGACGTGTCTGCAAATGTACCTTCAAAAACTGCCATAATTAATGATTAGTTATTAGTTATTTATTTGTAGTATAGCGTTATCAATTCTGACGTTTTAATCATTGCATCTTAATGACAACAACTCCCCATCCCTGGAGAATGAGGAGTTTAAATGAGGGCTCGTTATAGCAATTGTGTCCCTAGGGTCAAAGCAATTAAACCACAAAAAAGTTTAAAATGCCAACGGCTACTACGAGCAGCACCCAAGCGCCCGAGCCCACAAAAATGAGACGCTTTGATTGCTCCCAATTTTGAGGGGAAGCATAAGCAACAGGCACTCCAATTACCATAATAAAAGACAGAAACACTAGCGCACCTAGTGCTAATTGAAACAGAATAGACATTTTTTTAATTCTCCCAAAACAGCAAGTTTTAAAGCCAGATTTAACAAGGGGACCAGTTACTGATCGTTTTATATTTTATCAGTTTCGTCCCCGGATTCGGAGGGAGTTAGGAATAATTGCTTATCCGTTAGAGATTACGCCCTCTGGTTAAGAAGGCGCCCCCTCTAACTAAGATTCAAACTCCTTCCTGAAAATTAAGGGCGTAATTGAATTTCCTTGGGCTGATCAAACATATGCACTGTATCGACAAAGCGTGCTGTTTTGGATTGACTGGAAACCACTAACGATTGTGTTCTGGCCCCGCCGTGGAAGAAACGCACGCCTTCCATTAAGGTGCCAGGGGTAATGCCGCAAGCAGCAAATAATACTGTTTCGCCTCGGGCTAAGTCTTCGGCGTTATAAACGGCGTCGGGATCTTCAACTCCCATCGACTTGAGGCGTTCAATATTTTTCTCTTTGCTTTCCCCAATTAATCCGGTTTTAACCACTTCTGGGTCATAAATCAGTTGTCCTTGGAAATGGCCCCCTAAGGAACGCATGGCAGCAGCGGAAATGACCCCTTCTGGGGCTGCGCCAATGCCCATTAACGCATGAACATTGGTTCCCATAAAGGCACAAGACAGAGCAGCTGAGACGTCACCATCTTTAATCAGACGAACTCTGGCCCCAGCTTCCCGAATTTCTTTAATTAGATCTTCGTGGCGGGAACGATCCATCACCACGACAACTAATTCTTCCACCGAGCGATCTAAGCACTTGGCTAGAATTTGCAGGTTTTCCGTGGGAGATTTGCGAATATCCAATTGACCCCGGGCGGCTGGCGGCGCAGCCAATTTTTTCATGTAAAAGTCAGGGGCAGCAAAGAGTCCGCCTTTTTCAGAAATGGCGAGGACTGCCATGGAACCGTCTTGCCCTTTTGCAACTAGGTTAGTGCCTTCGCAAGGGTCAACAGCAATGTCAATTTCGATGAGTTCATCCGGGTTGCAATACTCTTTGGCATCAGGGCGGGTGCAAATGCCCACTTCTTCACCAATATAAAGCTGGGGAGCCTCGTCTCGTTCGCCTTCCCCAATGACAATGCGGCCGCGCATATTAATGTCATTCATGCGTTCGCGCATGGCTGTTACTGCCAGTTGATCGGCTTCGTTTTTCTGACCTTTTCCCATTAAACGAGACGACGCGATCGCGGCTTGTTCCACTACTTCAATAATTTCTAAACCGAGTGTTTTTTCTAACAAGGTATTTCCTCCCGTACCTGCTATATCTGCGGTCTTGCTAGCTTCGTTTCTGAGTCTATCAGAAAACCATTCCTTATTCGTGATTGATTCTTGGCGATCGCGACTAAAGAATTTCCTCAGCAATCAGTTCCCTTGCACCACTTGCTTGAAAGTCGTTAAACTTTCTAAGCCAATTAATCCCCGCCGATAGCCCTTTTGATTGGAGATTCCTAAAAAGATGCTATCGCCATTGGCGGCATAGCGAAAGAAGCGAGGAGAGGCATTGACATAAACCAAAGCACTGTCCACAGTTTGGGCAAATTGACGGGTTTCTCGATAGGATTGGCTAATAATGCAGTCGGCATGGCCGCTGCTGTAGCGGTTAATCCAGGTAATGGCGCTGTTGAGATCATCCACGAGCCGAAATGCCACGATTTTGTCAATGTAGCTTTGAGACCACTGGTTGTTGTCTTCAATCGGATTCAGATATTGACCGTATTGTTCAACCAGGCTCGCTTCGCCGCGCAGAATAAATCCTTTTTCCTGTAAGCCATGGAACAAATTAATTAAAATTGATGCTTTAATATTGCGATTAATTAAGACTTTCTCGATCGCGTTCACGGGATCCGGTTCGCTAGCATGACTATCCACAATTACCGCTTTGACTTTTTCGGCACTGCCGCTGGTTGACCAATACAAATAACAATTGCCGATGGCGGTGCGTAAAATGGGAACATTGGCGCTTTGCGCCGTTTTTTGGACTAAACTGGGACGACCATAAGGAATCACCAATTTTGTATAGGGTTCTTGTTGCACCAAATCTTGCACCGAACAGCCTTGTTCCCCAGGTAGCAGTTGTAAGGTGTGGGGCGGCAAGTCGCTGTCTTCTAGGGCGCCATTGAGGGCATTAACAATTGCTTCATTGGAATGGCTGGCTTCGCTGCCGCCGCGTAAGACTAAACTGTTGCCGGTTTTGACACATAAGCCCGCAGTAATGGCACTCAACTCTGGCAATGCTTCATAAACCAGCGTAATGACTCCTAATGGCATTCGTTGACAATACGTTTGGGCCGGATCCAGGGGATAAGGGGCATGACTGACTTTTTGGATCGGATCCGCGATCGTTGCCAAGCGATCTAGGATTTTGATGGCGGTTTCGAGCCGTTGCGGCGTTAGTTTTAACCATTCCAAAATTAACCCGGAAACAGCCATTTCCCGACAAGTTTCCAAGTCGAGGGTATTGGCTTCTAAAATCTCATCAAAGGCATTTTGCAGAGCATTTGCCATTTTTGCCACTGCTTGTGAGCGTTGGGTTCCCGAGATTGTTGCTAACTGCTCACTGGCTTGATGAGACTGTTTAACTACGGTCTCAATCAACTTTGAACTCTCGTCGTAATCGCCATGTATCATCCTATACCTACAAAAAAACAGTCAGAGAGCCATCCGTTTGAAACGGATGGACGGGGCTTACAAGCGTCGGAATCAAGTTCCGACGACAGTCCCTTATAAATGGCACAACAGGACTTTAGTTTTTTGTGTCATTTTCCTTTTTGATTCTCAATATATCTTTGAATTGTATCAGAACTGATATTTCCCGCGGTACTTACAAAATAGCTGGGAGTCCACAGAGTAGGGAGTTTTTTAAGTTCTGGAAACTCTTTTCTTAGATAGTGAGAAGCTCTCCCTTTAA